>JACNFT010000096.1 GCA_014384505.1 Cryomorphaceae bacterium
CAAGAGATTCAAGAGTTATTGAGCGTAAAAAACCAGGACAGAAGAAAGCAAGGAAGAAATTCCAGTGGGTTAAAAGATAGAGCAATACAAATTATTAATAAATGTTTAGCATCTAAACTGTTAGGACAAGTAAATAATAACTTCTACCTAGCAGTTGCTTAACGAAAAAAAGAAAGTAAACATGTCAAGAACAAACTTCCAAGAATTATTACAAGCAGGCGTACACTTTGGACACCTCAAAAAAAAGTACAACCCGGCTATGGCTCCTTATGTATTTATGGAGAAAAATGGGATTCATATCATTGATTTGAATAAAACCGTAGCAATGGTAGAGGATGCTGCTGCAGCAATGAAACAAATTGTAAAATCAGGTAAAAAGATTTTATTTGTTGCTACAAAAAAACAAGCGAAAATCGTAGTTGCTGAAACTGCGGAAGCTTTAAATATGCCTTACATTACTGAAAGGTGGCCAGGAGGTTTATTAACTAACTTTGCTACTATCCGTAAGTCAATCAAAAAAATGCAAATAATTGATAAAATGAAAGAGAATGGTACATTCGATTCATTATCAAAAAGAGAAAGATTGCAAATTGATAGACAAAGAGCTAAGTTAGACCTTAATTTAGGTTCTATTGTAAAAATGACAAGAATGCCTGAGGCTGTTTTTATTGTTGACACAAACAAAGAGCACATTGCTTTAGCTGAATCAATTAAGTTAGGTATACTTTCATTTGCAATCAATGATACAAATACTAATCCTTCTCAAGTTAATTTTCCAATACCTGGAAATGATGATGCTACAAAATCAATTGAATGTATCTTATCAATTGTAACTAAAGCAATTACTGAAGGTTTGGAAGAAAGAAATGCTGAGCAAGATAAAAAAGCAGTAGAGAAGAAAGAAAAAGCTAAAAAAATAGCTGAAGGTTTGGAAGAAAAAAATGCTGTAAAAGATATAAAGCCAGAAGAGAAGATAGAAAAAGCTAAAAAAACAGCTGAAGAAAAATAATATTAATTTTTTACAAAGGAAAAATGGGAGCAATTAAAGCGGCTGATGTAGCTACATTAAGAAAGCAAACAGGTGCGGGAATGATGGATTGTAAAAACGCATTAGTGGAAGCTAATGGTGATTTTGATGCGGCAATTACTGTATTAAGAAAGAAAGGACAAAAAGTAGCTGCAAAGCGTGCTGATAGAGATGCAAGTGAAGGAATTGCAATTACTAAAATGAATGCTGATAATACTGCAGGAGTTGCTATTGTTTTAGCTTGTGAAACTGATTTTGTTGCAATTAATGATTCATTTAAAGCTTTAGCTAATAGTTTTGCTGATATTGCTTTAAATCATGCTGATAAAGATGCATTTTTAGCTGCTGATTTTGGAGGAATGACTGTTGCTGAAAAATTAACAGAACAAACAGGTGTAATTGGTGAGAAAATTGAAATATCAGGTTTTGAAAGAGTTGAAGCTGCTTATGTTGGCGCCTATACTCATGGTTCTAAAATTTCAGTTTTAGTTGGCTTAAACAATTCAGTTGATAATGCTGATGTTTTATCTAAGGATTTAGCAATGCAAGTTGCATCAATGGGAGCATCAACTTTATCTTATAAAGATTTTGATGCTGAATTTGTTGCTAACGAAACAGAAGCCAGAATAGCTGTTATCGAAAAAGATAATATTGAATTAGGAAGATTAGGAAAAACATTAAAAAATGTTCCTAAATATATTTCTATGTCACAATTAAGTGATGCTGTAATGGCAGAAGCTAAAGCGGCTATTGAAGCAGAATTAAAAGCAGAAGGTAAGCCAGAAAAAATATGGGATAGAATTGTACCTGGAAAAATGGATCGTTTTGTTTCTGACAACACATCACTTGACCAAGAACAGTGTTTGTTGGATCAAAATTTCATTAAAGACGAAAATAAAATTGTTTCCGAATATATTAAGTCCTTTGGTGATGTAGCGGTAAATAGCTTTAAAAGAGTAGCTTTAGGTTAATAATATAGCTTATTGAATAGTTAAAGCCATCCTTTTTTGGGTGGCTTTTTTTTGTGTATAAATTCCATTCTTCAGTTTCCTTTTGCTTGTGTGTAATTTCTTATCTTTGAGAAATTTTTAACACAATTATGCAATACAAGAGAATTCTTTTAAAATTAAGTGGTGAGGCTTTAATGGGTGATGGAGAGTATGGTATCGATTCTAAGGTTTTGAGTGCTTATGCTAATGAAATTCAAGCTATTGTCAATCAAAATGTAGAGCTTGCAATTGTAATTGGTGGCGGAAATATTTACAGAGGAATCCAGTCAGAAGGTGCAGGTTTTGATAGAGTTCAGGGAGATCACATGGGTATGTTAGCCACTATTATCAACGGAATGGCGCTACAATCAGCTCTAGAATCAATTAAGATTGAAACTAGATTGCTTACCGCTATAAGAATGGAACAAGTTGCTGAGCCCTATATAAGAAGAAAGGCAATGCGTCACTTGCAAAAAGGAAGAGTTGTTATTTTTGGAGGTGGTACAGGAAATCCATATTTCACTACAGATACTGCTGCTGCTTTGCGCGCTATTGAAATTGAGGCAGATGTTATTTTAAAAGGAACAAGAGTAGACGGAATTTATACTTCTGACCCTGAAAAGGATCCAAGTGCAATAAAATATGAAACCATTACTTTTGATGAAGTATTCCAAAAGAAATTAAGTATTATGGATTTAACAGCCTTTACGCTTTGCCAAGAAAATAATTTGCCAATTAAAGTGTTTAATATGAATGTTGAAGGAAATTTGGCTAAGATTTGTAAAGGTGAGAATGTAGGAACTCTCGTTAATTTTTAAATATAATTTGATATATAGACTATTATGACTGAAGATGTAAATTTTCAACTGGACATTACAAAAGAGCAAATGCTAGAAGCTATTTCGCATCTTGAAAATGTATTAGGAAAAATTAGAGCTGGAAAAGCTAATCCGCAAATGCTAAGAACAATCAGGGTGGATTATTATGGTGCTTCAACTCCACTTGCACAAGCGGCTAATGTTTCAACTCCTGATTCTCAAACTATTTCTATTCAACCTTTTGATAAAAGTTTAATTTCTGAAATTGAACAAGCTATTGTAGATGCAAATCTAGGCTTTAACCCATCCAATAATGGGGAGAGAATAATTATTAACGTACCGCCATTAACTGAAGATAGAAGAAAAGATTTGGTAAAGCAGGCTAAGGTTGAAATAGAAAATGCAAAGGTGAGTATTAGAAATATCAGACAAAAATCAAATGATGAAATGAAAAAATTAGGAAAGGAAGGTCTTTCAGAGGATGCTGTTAGAGATGCAGAGACTTCTGTTCAGGAATTAACCAATACCTATTCAGCTAAAATTGATGTCGTATATTCAGCAAAAGAGGTTGAAATTATGACGGTTTAATTATTGCTAATTATAAAAATGAAAGGGGCTAAATGCCCCTTTTTTATTGGTATATTTCAGCTTTAAGCTTTAAAATTGAAGTATTTTAGCACAAATTATTTACCCTTATGTGGATATTTCTTTCCAGATTAATCTTAAAAAATAGAATCATTATTATTCTGCTTATTGCCGGGATAACTGTCTTTATGGTTAAGAAAGGTAGAGATGTTCGTCTCTCTTATAGCATGGCTAAATTACTACCTAGCGACCATCCAATAAGTTTGGATTATCAAGTTTTTTTAGAAAAGTATGGGGCTCAAAATGTCTTAGTAATTGCAATTGAAGATAGCTTACTATTAACATTGGAACATTTGATAAAATGGGACAAAGTAACTCAGGATATTGAAATTATCAATGGAGTAGAGCAAGTTGTTTCATTTGCTAATCTACCTATTCTTCTTAAGGATACAATAAATAAGAAATTTATATTGAAAAGGTGGTTTTCACAAGACGTAAAAACACAAGTACAATTAGATAGTGCATTTTCTCAATATAGCAAACAGCCCTTTTATAAAGGGCTAATTAATTCTAATGATAATAAGGTAAGTACTCTGCTAATTTCTTTAGATAATATTGTAATGAAATCAGCAAGTAGAAAAGAGTTAATTTTTTCTATTAAGGATTTGGTAGATGCTTATTCTGATGAGTTTCAAACTAAGGTTCATTATTCAGGTCTTCCTTATATTCGTACTGTTGATTCTATTAAGGTAAAGGAGGAAATATCGTTATTCATTATTTTTACTTTACTAATTACCTCTTTAATATTATTTTTATTTTTCAGATCTTTTAAAGCAGTAATTTCTTCTATGATTGTGGTGATTTTGGGCGTAGTTTTCTCTTTTGGAACTATCTCCTTATTGGGTTATGAGGTTTCTGTTCTTATGGCGCTTATCCCTCCTGTTCTAATTGTTATAGGAATTCCAAATTGCATCTTTCTAATTAATAAGTTTCATAATGAATTTAAGCGAATTCAAAATAAGGATTATGCATTAAGAAAAATGGTTCAGAAGATTGGAAATATTACCCTGTTGACAAACCTTACTACTGCTTCAGGTTTTGCTGCATTTATGCTTACTAACAGTGAAACATTACAAGAATTTGGATTGATTGCATCAATTAATATTCTTTTTATATTTCTTCTTTCATTATTTATTATTCCTATTTATTTTTCTTTTGCTTCCCCGCCAAAACATAGGCATACAAAGCATTTGGATAAAATATGGATTAATATGCTAGTGGAACGCCTAGTATTCTTAGTTCAGTACAGAAGAAAAAATATATATTTTATTACTACTATTCTTATTTTGTTTGGTGTTTTTGGTATTTTAAATGTCAAAACAACAGGAAATATCACTGACGAGTTACCTAAAGAAGGCGATTTGTACAAGGATTTAAAATTCTTTGAAAGTAACTTTGGAGGAGTAATGCCATTAGAAGTTGTGGTAAATACTAAGAAGAAAAACGGCTTGTTAAAATCCTATAATTTAAGAAAGATTGAACAGTTAAGTCAGGAGCTTGCTACTTTTAAAGAATTCTCTAAACCAACCTCCTATGTTGATGTGGTAAAGTATAGTAAACAGGCTTTTTATAATGGAGATTCAGCTTATTATTCTTTACCTAACTCTCAGGAGCAAAGGATGATATTATCTTATCTGAAGAATAGTTCTGCAAGCATGAATATGGGAGCATTAATGATGGATTCTTTAAAACAGGAAGCCCGTATTAGTTTAAGGGTTGCTGATATTTCGACTACTAAAATGGATAGTGTATTTGACGCTTTATTACCTAAGGTGAATAAGATATTTGATGCTGATAAATATGATGTAACTATAACGGGTTCTAGTGTTGTTTTCTTGAATGGAACAAAATTTTTACTTAAGAACTTAATGTTGAGTTTATTATTAGTAATCATATTGATTTCTGTTTTTATGGCTTGGATGTTTAATTCTTTTAGAATGGTAGTCGTTTCTATTATTCCTAATCTTATTCCATTACTTCTTACAGGTGCCATTATGGGGTATTTTGGAATTGCTTTGAAGCCGTCAACTATTTTAGTTTTCTCTATTGCATTTGGTATCTCGGTGGATGATACTATTCACTTCTTAGCTAAATATAGACAGGAATTATTGGTTAATAATTGGAATATCAAAAAATCGGTTTTATCTGCCCTAAATGAAACTAGTGTGAGTATGTTTTATACTTCTGTTGTATTGTTCTTTGGTTTCTTTATATTTGTTGCTTCTGATTTTGGAGGGACAATAGCGCTTGGTTTATTAGTATCAATTACTTTGTTATTTGCTATGCTGTCTAATTTATTGTTACTTCCGGCATTATTACTTTCTTTGGAAAAGATAATTAACTATGAAGCTTTTCAGGAACCTTTGTTGGATATTTTTGATGAAGAGGAGGATGTTGAATTAGATGAACTAAAAGTAAAACGAAAATAAAAATATAAATGAAAGGAATAATTTTAGCAGGAGGGTCAGGTACACGTTTGCACCCCTTAACTTTAGCTATCAGCAAACAAATGATGCCTATTTATGACAAACCCATGATTTATTATCCTTTATCTACTTTGCTGTATTCAGGAATAAAGGAAATTCTAATCATCTCAACCCCACATGATTTGCCATTATTTAAAAAGTTATTAGGTGACGGAAGTCGCATTGGGTGTCGCTTTGAATATAAAGTGCAAGATGTACCAAACGGATTAGCACAAGCCTTTGTATTGGGTGAAGAATTTATCGGTGATGATAATGTTTGCTTAGTATTAGGTGATAATATTTTTCAGATGAAAATAAAAACCTTAACTTCTTGTAAAGATGTTAAGGGAGGTATTGTATTTGGTTACCATGTTAATGACCCTGAAAGATATGGGGTGGTTGAATTTGATGAAAATTTTAAAGCTTTATCCCTAGATGAAAAACCAGAAAAACCTAAATCAAATTATGCAGTTCCAGGGCTGTATTATTATAATAATTCAGTTGTAGAGATTGCTAAGAATATTAAACCTTCTGCAAGAGGAGAGTACGAAATTACGGATGTAAATAAAGAGTATTTGAGAAGAGGGGAGTTAGATGTAAGGGTACTAGGAAGAGGAACAACTTGGCTAGATACTGGTACTTTTCAATCCTTAATGCAGGCGAACCAGTACGTACAAGTTATAGAGGATAGACAAGGAAAAAAGATTGGTTGTATTGAGGAGGCTGCATATAGAATGGGTTATATTAATGACCAAAAATTACTAGAAATTGCAGAGCCACTTAGGAAAAGTGGATATGGAGAGTATTTGATTAATTTAGTAAAAAAATAATGAAATCCATCCAAGAATTAAGTGCGGTAATTACTGATGAGTTAGGCAGGATAGAATATCCAAAAACTCCATCATTATTATATGAGCCTATAGATTATATTCTTGGTTTAGGAGGGAAACGTATGCGCCCAATTTTGGTTTTAATGGCATATCAATTGTTTGACAAGAATATTGAAAAAGCATTTTCACCAGCATTGGCTATTGAAGTCTTTCATAATTTCACGCTTTTACATGATGATATTATGGATAATGCTCCTTTAAGAAGAGGGCAGAAAACGGTACACGAAAAGTGGAATAATAATGTCGCTATTTTGTCGGGAGATACCATGTTGGTCCAAGCTTATCAGTTAATAGCTCAAGTTGATGATACGATTGTTAAGCAAGTATTAGCGGTGTTTAGTAAAGCGGCAATTCAAGTGTGTGAGGGACAGCAATGTGATATGGATTTCGAAACTCAATCGGATGTTAATATTCCTGATTACCTAAAAATGATTGAATATAAAACAGCAGTATTGTTGGGCGCTGCTTTGCAGATTGGCGGAATTACAGCAGGAGCATCCAAAGAAGATCAAAACCATTTGTATGCTTTTGGTAGAGATTTGGGAATTGCTTTTCAGTTAAAAGATGATTTGCTGGATGCTTTTGGTGATGCTGATGCGTTTGGCAAACAAGTAGGAGGAGATATTATGGCAAATAAAAAAACCTATCTGTACTTAAAAGCATTGGCGTTAGCAGATGGAACACAAAGAAAGAATTTGGAGCAATATTTTTCAACTAATGATACTTCTCAAGTGAAGGTTGATACAGTAAAAACTATATTTTCGAACTTAAAAATTCCTGAATTAACAACTAATTTGATAAGAGAATACCATGCAAGAGCAATGGAAAATTTAGCAGCTATAAATTCAGAAAATAAAGAGCCTTTATTGGCTTTTTCAGCATTGTTGATGGATAGGGTTTCTTAGTGGATTTAGTAAAGATTAACGATACAATTATGGCTAATGAATTACTGATAGAAACTACCTTTCAGTTAGAAAAAGATTTTTTGAATATTGGAGTTAATTTTGATATTCAAAAGCCTGTTCAGGATTATAAACAATTATTTTCTTTTGCATCAACACTAGTTAGTACATTAAATGAACAAGCTCCTAAACGAATTTTATACTTGCTATACCGTATTGATTTGTCGGAGGAAAAAGTGCAATCAGAAATGCAAATATCAACACTTACTTTTTCAGAATTGTTAGCAGAATTGATTGTGAAAAGGGAGCTCCAAAAGGTGATAATGAAGAATTATTACTCAAACCCTGAAAATCAATAGTATTTTACAACTTATATAAATAAAAATAGATAATTTTGCAATCAAATTTTACCAATAAATAATGGATAAGTTTTCCTTTTTAGGAGCCCTACATACTGGAATGATTGAGCAGATGTATGATAAATTCGTACAAGATCCTCAAAGTATAGAAGAAGAATGGAGTAATTTTTTTCAAGGTTTCGACTTTGCAAAAGAAGTGTATTCTGAAGAGGATATTCCTCAAATTTTTCAAAAAGAATTCAAGGTAATTAATTTGATTGATGCTTACAGGAAAAGTGGGCATTTATTTACCAAAACGAATCCTGTACGAGAAAGAAGAAAATACACACCTACACTTGATTTCAAAAATTTTGGTTTAGAAGAATCAGATTTAGAAGTTGAATTTCAAGCGGGGGAGCAAGTAGGTATCGGTCCTTCTACTTTAAAGGTGATTATTGCTCATTTGGAAAAAGTGTATTGCCAATCTATTGGTGTGGAGTATATGTATATTCGTGATTCAAAGGAAATAGAATGGATTAAAAACAAATTGCATAAAAACTCAAATACACCAAAATTTGATGCAAGCCAAAAAAAGCATATTCTACATAAATTAAATCAGGCAGTTGCTTTTGAAAATTTTTTGCATAAGAAATTTGTTGGGCAAAAACGATTCTCATTAGAAGGAGCCGAATCCTTAATTCCGGCTTTAGATGCTTTAGTAGAACATAGTTCGGAATTGGGTGTTGAAGAATTTGTAATGGGAATGTCACATAGGGGAAGATTAAATGTGTTGGCTAATATTTTCAATAAGACTTACAAAGAGATTTTCTCAGAATTTGAAGGAAAATTATATGAAGATAATAATATTTCTGGAGATGTGAAGTATCATTTAGGGTTTACTTCTATGCAGAAATGCAGTAACGGAAATAACATCAAATTAAATTTAACGCCTAATCCTTCTCACTTGGAGGCGGTTGATCCTGTTGTGGAGGGAATTACAAGAGCAAAATTAGATGGTAAGTATGGAGGTGATGTTAAGAAAATACTACCTATTTTATTACATGGTGATGCAGCACTTGCTGGGCAAGGGGTTGTGTATGAAGTTATTCAAATGGCTCAGTTAGATGGGTATCAAACGGGAGGGACAATCCACATTGCAGTAAACAATCAGGTAGGTTTTACTACAAATTATTTGGATGCTAGGTCAAGTACTTATTGTACAGATGTTGCAAAAGTAACTTTGTCGCCAGTACTGCATGTAAATGGGGATGATGTTGAGGCAGTGGTTCATACCCTAAAATTGGCAGTAGAATACAGACAAAAATACCATAAGGATATATTTATTGATTTATTGTGTTACCGAAAATACGGACATAATGAAGGAGATGAACCAAGATTTACTCAGCCAAAATTATATGAGGCAATTTCAAAACATAAAAATCCGAGAGAGATTTATAAAGAGAAATTGATGAGTGAAGGAGTGGTGGAAGCAGGCATTGCTACAGAGTTAGAAAAAGATTTTCAAGATTTATTGCAAGATAGATTTGCGAAAGCAAAAGAGATTAAGAAAGCAAAAATCACACGATTCTTAAAAGAAGAATGGAGTGATATAAAACGAACTTTTACGGCTGATTTCAACGGTTCAAATGCTACAAATATAGGCAAGAAGAAGCTTAAGGAGTTGGCAAAGTTCTTGTATGATGTTCCCCAGGCAGATAAGTTATTTAAGAAAACAAGAAAGTTACTAGCAGACAGGAAAAAGATGGTAGAGGAGTCCGATTCCTTGGATTGGGCAATGGGTGAATTGTTAGCTTATGCTTCTCTTTTGGATGAAGGACATGATATCAGACTGAGTGGGCAAGATGTAGAAAGAGGAACTTTTTCACATAGACATGCTATTCTTAAAGTAGAGCAATCGGAGGAAGAGGTGTGTCCATTAAATAATATAAGTACAAGTGCAAATTTTGAAGCGTATAACTCTTTACTTTCAGAATATGGGGTGCTTGGTTTTGATTATGGGTATTCCATATCAACCCCAAATACCTTAACAATTTGGGAAGCCCAATTTGGGGATTTCTCAAATGGAGCTCAAATTATTTTTGATCAATTTATTTCTTGTTCTGAGGATAAATGGAAGGTGATGAGTGGTTTGGTTATGTTGTTGCCTCACGGTTATGAAGGGCAAGGAGCAGAGCATTCTTCTGCAAGATTGGAGCGTTATTTACAAATGTGTGCTAAATATAATATGCAGATTGTAAATTGTACTACTCCAGCAAACTTTTATCATGCGTTGAGAAGACAATTAAAGAGGGAATACAGAAAACCTTTATTGGTATTTACGCCTAAAAGTTTACTTAGGCATCCTAAATGTGTTTCTTCTATTTCGGATTTGGCAGACGGAAAGTTTGAAGGTATTATTGATGATACTATTACTTCAAAGTCAGTAGATAAATTGGTGCTTTGTAGTGGGAAAATCTACTATGAATTATTGGATAGAAGAGAAAAAGAAAAATCAGAAAATATAGCTTTAGTTAGAGTAGAGCAGTTGTTTCCTTTAGATAAGCAAGGGATCAAAGAGTTGATTGAAAAATACAATGCTAAGGAGGTAATTTGGGTGCAAGAAGAACCCCAAAATATGGGAGCTTGGACTTTTATCATGTCTGAGTTAAGAACAGTTAATATTGATGTTATTGCAAGAGAAGCTTCAGCAGCAACTGCAACTGGTTCTAGTAAAACATCAACAGCAGAACAATACGATTTAATTAATAAAGTTTTTAAAAAATAAGGCATGTTATTAGAAATGAGAGTCCCAAGTCCGGGAGAATCTATATCGGAAGTAGAAATTGCAGAATGGCTAGTTGAAGATGGTGATTATGTAGAAAAAGATCAAGCTATTGCAGAGATAGATTCTGACAAAGCAACTTTAGAATTGCCAGCTGAAGAAAGTGGTACTATAAAAATTGTTGTTGGTGATGGCGAAACAGTTGCAGTAGGGGATATTGTATGTATTATTGATACTTCTGCAAAAGGAGAAGCAAAAGTAAAAGCTACTAAAGAGGTAGTTTCTGAAACTCCAAAAGCAACTGTAAAATCAGCTACAGATTTAGGTGGAGCAAAAGCTACTCCATTAGCATCTGCTATGATTAGTGATATGGATATTTCTGCTAAACAGCTAAAAGGAACAGGAGAGGCAGGTAAAATCACTAAAAGTGATGTGTTGGGAGCAATACAAGGCAGTTCAACTCAAGGCCCAAGAGGAACTTCTCGTAAAAAAATGTCATCCTTAAGAAGAAAAATTGCGAGCAGATTGGTTGCTGTTAAAAATGAAACAGCAATGCTTACTACTTTTAATGAAGTAGATATGACTGCAATTTTTGAAATCAGAAAGGAATATAAAGAACAATTTAAAGAGAAATATGGAGTAGGTTTAGGCTTTATGTCATTTTTTACTAAGGCGGTTACTACTGCCTTGCAAGAGTTTAAAGATGTGAACGCAATGATTGATGGAAATGAAGTAATACACCATAATTATACGGATATTGGTATTGCGGTAAGTGCGCCAAAGGGACTAATGGTTCCTGTGGTAAGGAATGCAGAATTGATGAATTTTCAAGAAGTAGAATCGGATATTAAGCGTTTGGCAATAAAAGCAAGAGATGGAAAAATTACAATTAATGAAATGTTAGGGGGTACTTTTACCATTACAAATGGTGGGGTGTTTGGTTCTATGCTTTCTACTCCTATTATTAACCCTCCTCAATCTGCAATTTTAGGAATGCATAATATTGTAGAACGCCCAATGGCCGTTAATGGTGAGGTAAAGATTAGACCTATTATGTATGTAGCCCTTTCCTATGATCACAGAGTTATTGACGGTAGAGAATCGGTTGGTTTCTTAGTTAGAGTAAAAGAATGTTTGGAAAATCCAACTGAACACCTTATGGGCAGTGATGTGAAAAAAACTCTGGGTTTATAAAACTAAAACCCCACATCAAAAGAGGTTTTCTTTAGTTCGCTTTATTATCATTATTTCTGATTTTCAAAAAATATTAAGAAAGTTGTAGTATTATTAATAATACATTTATATTAATTTCTGTTGCTTAGTACAAAACCAAGTTTTTCTAGAGTCAGAGGTTTTTTTAGATGTTACTAAATCATTTTGTTCAGTATATTTCTTGCCGTAAATTTGTAATCTAAATTTGGA
The DNA here is from genome assembly GCA_014384505.1 of Cryomorphaceae bacterium. Classification (GTDB taxonomy): domain Bacteria; phylum Bacteroidota; class Bacteroidia; order Flavobacteriales; family BACL11; genus UWMA-0277. The sequence continues at coordinate 12,279 of JACNFT010000096.1, forward strand.
TGGATTAAATGGATTTTTAAAATCTTTAAGCTCTGCTCCACCTGATTTATAACTATCATTCATTACTCCTTGTATGTTTCTTATCAAGTTAATTTTCATATCTTCATTAAGATTACCCCATTTTTCTTCCGGGTGTATTTTTGATGCGTAGAGGCTTTCTGATTTAATATAGTTACCTACACCAGGAAAATACTTTTGATCCATAATTATTGAGCAAATAGATTTTTTTGCTTTAATTTTTGTTTCTAAATAATTTAAATGTATTTTTAAATTATATGATTTATTAAGCAGATCATAGTTAGGATTATGTTTCTCATTAAATTGAGATTGAGTTATTATTTTCATATTTCCAAACTTCCTTACATCTCTAAAGAACATTTCGTTATTGCAATCAAAAACACGAAAATGACAATGTTTTACTAATTCATTTGACCACCCTCCTGTCATTCCTAAATGGAAATTAAATATTTGATTATTTTCTAAATCTAAAAATATATTTTTACCAATAGTATAAGTTGGTTTAACAGTTTTTAAATTATTGCTAATATTATTGAATATATCAAAATATTTATCATGATAATATTGGGAGATAATTTCAAATTCTATCTGTTTACTTGTCAAAAAGAATTCGTTAAAATAATCTGAAGCTATTTTTACCTCTGGTCCTTCTGGCATTAGTTTTTATTACGTAAATATTATTTTAGATTTTTTAATTCAGGATCATTTTGCATATCTTTTTCCTGAGATTTATGAGAATAATTTATCATATACAAAAGTCCGCATATGTAAATTGAAAAAATAATAAAACCTACTATAAGCATTCCTGAATTCATGATTTTCTTCTTTGTCTGATGGCTATTGCAAATAACAGAATTGTTCCTGGCCAATGTGCAGAGTATTGAGCTTCTTCAGGAAGACCGTATATATGTAAGCCAATAGAATATAGCATGCAAATAAATGCTAGAATTATAGGATAGTAAACTGCAATAAATGATTTCATATCTTCACCTTAATTAATTTAGGTGCTAATGTATAGATTATTAAATAAAAAAGTATGCAAAATATCAATTAATTTAGCTTTTATAGTAAACTTGTGTAGTTTTCCAAGTAGCTAAATATATTTCATAGGATAATTTTAATTCTTTAATAGATAAAAACCTACTAACTGAGTGGGTTTATTTGGCATGTGCTATTAGAATCCTAAATTTAAACTTTTAACTTATAACCTCCCAGGTTTCTCCAGATTTTAATAGTTCATCTACCGTTTTGAATTTAGCATTTTCTTTTTCGTATTCTAACTGATTAAGAAGTCCCTCATCAAAGGTTTGACGGCTTACAGCTCTTATAATTCCAAGTGCAGCAGGGAATTCTGGTGGTCTCATTCTGGCTAACATAGCGTGTAAAGTAGGATCATGTTCTTTTGCATCATGCACTAAAATATCTTCCTCTGTTACATTATTTTCTCCAATAGTAACCACCTCTAATTTAAAGCCGTTAAGCACTATACCTTTTTTCATTTCTGCACCAAATAGCATTGGCTTACCATCTTCTAGTATAAGTTGTGCATTTTGTTTTACTTCTTTTCCCGTAATAGCTGCAAAGGTTTTGTCGTTAAAAATAACACAGTTTTGTAAAATCTCAATTAAGGAAGTTCCCCTATGTTCTTCAGCTTCAGTAAATATTTTTTGCATTAATTTTGGGTTTGTATCTACTACCCTTGCAAAGAAAGATCCTTGCGCACCTATTGCCAAATCAGAAGGAGAGAACGGCTCATCAGTTGTCCCGTGAGGATTCGATTTTGTCTTTATCCCTTTTTTGGAAGTAGGCGAAAATTGTCCTTTTGTTAGTCCGTAAATTTCATTATTAAAGAGTAAAATATTAATATCAATATTTCTTCTTAAAGCATGTATAAAATGATTTCCCCCAATAGCTAACGCATCACCATCACCAGTTATTTGCCAAACACTAAGTTTTGGGTTTGCTAATTTCACTCCTGTTGCAAAGGCAGGTGCTCTACCATGTATCGTGTGAAACCCATAGGTATTCATGTAGTATGGAAAACGAGACGAACAGCCTATTCCTGAGATGAAAACAAAATCTTCCTTCTTTTTTCCCAGAGCAGGTAATGCTTTTTGCATGGCTCTCAATATAGTATAATCCCCACAGCCTGGGCACCATCTAACCTCTTGATCACTTGTAAAATCTTTATTTGTTAAATGCTCCATATTATTTTGATAATAAGGTTTTAAAATGGGATTCTAATTCGCTTGTCGTAAATGGAAACCCTTGTATTTTATTGTACTGATGAAAAATAGTTCCTTGGAAATTCATTCTTAGGTAATTAGCAAACTGCCCAGAATTTAACTCACAAACAATAATATTTTTGTATTTACTAAATATTTCTGCTGTATTTTTAGGCAATGGGTTTATATAGTTGAATTGACATAAAGCAATCTTTTCTCCTGTTTTTAACAAATTATCTACTGCTGAATATAATGATCCATGTGTCCCTCCCCAACCAACAACTAATAAATCTCCTTCTTCTTTTCCAAATATTTCTTGATTTGGAATTATATCTGCAATTCTATTTATTTTTTCAGCTCTTATGCCAACCATTTTTTCATGGTTTTCTGGGTCATAAGATACATTTCCGGTTATGTCTTCTTTTTCAAGTCCGCCTAACCTGTGCTCTAAGCCTTTTGTACCTGGCAAAGCTAATTTTCTGGCTAATGTTTTTTTATCTCTAGCGTAAGGTTGATATTCTTCTCCTTCAACTGCTATACTTGGATTAATTTCAGGCATATCCATTGTTGATTTTATCTTCCAAGGTTCAGCACCATTTCCTAAATACCCGTCAGAAAGTAAAACGACAGGCGTGTTGTGTTCTAATGTTATTTTGGATGCCATATATGCCCAATCAAAGCAATTCCCAGGTGTTGAACTTGCCAAAACTACTGAAGGACTTTCTCCATTTCTACCGTAAAGGGCTTGCATTAAATCCGATTGTTCTGTTTTGGTTGGTAATCCTGTTGATGGACCTCCCCTTTGGACATTAACAACTACTAACGGCAATTCTGCCATAATTGCTAATCCTAATCCTTCTGCTTTTAGGGCAAGTCCAGGTCCTGATGTTGTAGTAATGGCTAAACTTCCAGTAAAACTTGCACCAATTGCAGAACAGATCCCTGCAATTTCATCTTCTGCCTGAAAAGTTTTTACGCCTAAATTTTTATATTTTGCTAGCTCGTGTAAAATATCTGAGGCAGGAGTAATAGGATAGGATCCTAAAAATAATTCTTTATTTGCTCTTTCGGCAGCCGCTAAAAATCCCCAAGCAATGGCTTGGTTGCCCATTACATTTCTGTAAGTACCTGATTTTAAATTGGCAGATAGTACAGTGTAGGATGAAGGTAATGCCTCAATAGTATCTGCAAAATTATACCCAGCATGCATAACCTTAATATTGGCTGCAACTACTTCAGGTTTTTTAGCAAATTTCTTCTGTAAGAATTTTTCAGTTTGGGCCATTGGTCTGTTAAACATCCAATAGACTATTCCTAAAGCAAACATATTTTTTGATCGCCCAATACTTTTCCCATCTAAGCCAGAATCTTTTAAAGCCTCTCGAGTTAATTTGGTGATTGGCGCTTGTATAATATTATATCCCTCAAAGGAATTATCCTCCAAAGGTGAAGTTTCATAGCCTGCTTTTTCTAAATCTTTTTTTGTAAACGAATCAATATTTACAATTATGGTTCCTCCTTTCTTAATCCAATTTTTATTGGCTTTTAAGGCAGCAGGATTCATAGCTACTAACACATCAGCAATATCACCTGGAGTGTTAATGTCAATTCTTCCAATATGAATTTGAAAGCCTGAAACTCCAGCAACTGTTCCTTGTGGGGCTCTAATTTCAGCAGGATAATCCGGAAAAGTAGCCAAATCATTCCCAAGCAAAGCAGAGGTGTCCGTAAACTGAGTTCCGGTTAATTGCATCCCATCTCCTGAATCACCAGCAAATTTGATGACAACCTTTTCTAAATCAACAACCTTAGTAGTAGTATCCATTATTCGTTTTTAGCAAAAATTTACGTTAGCAAAAGTACAAACCTTAGCTATAACATGTACGGATTTCTATGATTATTTTACCATTCAGTTATAATAAAGATAAATTATTTTGAGATGTTATTACTCCCAAAAAAAGTTATATTTTTGTAAACAGATAATTAATTAATTAATATAAAAATAACATGGCAATTAGAATAACAGACGACTGTATTAATTGTGAGGCTTGCGAGCCAGAATGTCCAAATAATGCAATATATGCACCTGAAGAAATGTGGAAAATGTCAGATGGAACTAGCGTTTCAGATGATACAGAAAATGATGCAGTTTCAGATGATTTTTTTTATATAGTAACTGACAAATGTACTGAGTGTATAGGTTTTCATGAAGAGCCTCAATGTGCTGCTGTTTGTCCGGTTGACTGCTGTATTCCTGATGATGATAATGTAGAGTCAGAAGCAGAACTAATGATTAAAAAAGATAGTTTACACCTTTAATAGAAAAAAAATATTTATTTAAAAAGGGAAGCATTTGCTTCCCTTTTTTTATTCCGTAAAAAAGTATCTGAAATCTATAGTAACAAAATTACCAAGCATATCGAAATAGAATTCTTTATCCTCATTGAATATATTTGTTTTATCATCATATTCTGGGTAAATTCTACCAATTGCTTTCCAAGGTCTATGTAGGCTAGCCCCAAAATAATAGTATCCCTTACTCTCTGTTCTATATTCCATTCCCACATTCGCTAGAAGTGCACTATATCCTCCATTTTTTCTATATGTATTTTGAAAATAAAAATTATTTTTTTCTTCACCATAAGAAAAAATATCGGAGGCTAATACATTATGCGAAATTCCAAAAGCAATATTCAGGTACCAATTTTCTGATGCACGAACATAAGTAAGTAATTGTAAAGGTAATTCATATGATCGCATACCAAAAGCAGTAAAATCAGCTAAGTTAATAGTGCTATTTGTTATTGCAAGTTTAAAATTTCTTTGTGTATAATTTAATCCGGATTCTACGGAGAAAGTTTTATTTATCTGCCGTCTGATAACCATCCCAAATGAGTTGCTGTATTTAGGGCTTAAGTTAAAGTTATAAGAAGCGGAACTTTTACTTAGATCAGCGGCATTAAAATATGCAGTAGGAATTATTGGTTTGTATTGTATGCCAAATGTAGTTTTACTATTTTGAGATTTTGCATTAAATGAAAAATAAAAAAATAGGATAAAAATAATTTTACCCTTCATTAGCTCTTACCACAATATTAGGATCTATTTTTTGATTTAGCAAACTTTCGATTCCTCCTTTTAAAGTACTAGTGGATGAAGGACAGCCACTACACGCTCCTTTTAAGTTTACCGTAACTACATCTCCTACATAAGAATTGAAAGTAATAGCTCCACCATCTGCTTCAACAGCTGGTTTTATGTATTCATTCAACAAATCAATTATTGCTTTTTCTTTATCAGTAAATTCAATTTTCTCTGTATTTTTTTCTGATTTTACTTCTGATTTTACTTCTGATTTAATTATTTCTTCTTCTGTAATGTTTTCAGTGTAGTTTTTTAATCCTTCTTCATTTAAAAAATCAGTAATAAAATTACGTAACTGCATTGCAATCATATCCCATTCTACATTATCAGTTTTAGCAATTGATATAAAGTTAGAGCTTAAGTATAAACTTTTTACAAAAGGAAAATTAAATAAAGCCTTAGCTACTGAAATATCTTTAGCTTGTTCAGCTAGAGTTATTTCAATACTTTTATCTACCAGCATACGGTTGGCTACAAATTTCATTACCCCAGGATTTGGAGTGCTTTCGGCATAGATACTATAATTCATAATGTTTACTTTTGTGCAAAAATACAAACAAATAATAGTATGGCATTGATAAAAAGCGTAAAAGGTAAGAGTCCCATTTTTGGAGCTAATGTATATTTGGCAGAAAACGCTACAGTAGTAGGTGATGTTAAAATGGGTAGTGATTGTAGTGTCTGGTTTTCAGCTGTGATAAGGGGTGATGTTAACTCCATTATAATAGGGAATAAGGTCAATATTCAAGATGGTGCAGTTATTCATTGTACTTATCAAAAAGCAGCTACCATTTTAGGAAATAATGTGTCTGTAGGTCATAATGCTTTGGTGCATGGCTGTACTATACACGACAATGTGCTTGTAGGTATGGGTGCAATTGTTATGGATGGAGTAGTTGTTGAAAGTAATTCAATTATTGCAGCAGGAGCCGTAGTTTTGGAGGGGACTCATATTGAATCAGGAACAATTTATGCAGGTATTCCTGCTAAAAAGGTAAAAGAATTAAATCAGGAACAGACTGCTCGTCTTATTGAAGGGATATCCAATAATTATGTAATGTATTCCTCTTGGTTTAAGGGCTAATCCCAAAGCTTTACCTCTTTCAATTTTAGATCCTCTTGGAAGAAAAATTGAGCGCTTTTTTCAAAGGATTCTGTATAATTTGAAACATAAAAATGATATTCAGTTTGATTACTATCATTTAGTAAATTATCTTTTTTAAGCTGCTTTGCAATATGTTCAACAACTATCTTAGCGGAATCAATTACATTTACAGTCCCTTTGTAATAATCTTTTATTTCTTGATGAATTAAAGGATAATGAGTACATGCCAATATTAAGTGATCAATATGGGCCAGTTGTTTATTAGAGAGATAGTTTGCTATAATTGTATGGCTAATATCTTCATTAATGAATCCTTCTTCAATCATAGGCGCTAAAAGAGGAGTAGCTAATGATGAAACTTTGGCTGAGCTACAAAGTGCTTTTATTTTAATTTCATAAATATTGGATTGTATGGTTGCTTTTGTGCCAATTACCCCAATATTATATTCTGAACATTGCTTAACCACTTTATCTACTACTGGGTGGATGACATTAAATACGGGTGTATTTCCTGCTATTTCTTTCACACATTCATAGGCTACTGATGAAGCACTATTACAAGCAATAATTATTGCTTTACATTTTTTTTCTAATAGAAATTGGGTAATCTTTTTGCTGAAATTCTGTATAGCAGTTTTGGATTTCTCTCCATAAGGCAAATGCTCGGTATCTCCAAAATAGATAATATTCTCATTCGGTAATTTTCTCTTTAAAGCATGAGCAATAGTAAGCCCGCCAATTCCAGAGTCAAATATACCAATCGGAGATTTTTTCATGAGATAAAGATATAAAAAAAGCACCTTATAAAGATGCTTTTTAAAATGATGAATTTTAAGTATTTCCTAAAGTCCTAATTTCTTTTTTACTAAGTCGATTACATTTTCACTCTCTTTAGCGTAAAGGATAGAACCAATACTTTTGTCAAAGATATAGGTGTAGTTTCCTTCTGTTGCAACATCCTGAATTGCTTTTCTTGCTTTAGCTAAAATTGGCTCTAACATTTCTTGCTCTTTAGTTTGTAGCGATTTTTGTGCGTTTTGCTGGAAAGTCTGAATTCTTTGCTCTAATCCAGTAATTTCAGCAACTTTATCTTGTTTTACTAAATCAGTATATATTGCTTCATTCGCTTGGTATTCTTGTACTCCTTGTTGATATTCAGCAGTCATAGAACCTAGCTGAGCTTCTAAACTTTTTGCAAAATTTTCTACTTCAGTTGCAGCTGCTACTCGCTCAGGCATTAATGTTAAAAGTTCTTGCGAATCAATGTATCCAAATTTATTTTGAGCTATTGAGCTTAGAGTAAGTACACTTAAAAGTGCTAAAAAGGTAATTTTTTTCATTTTGTTATTTATTGTTATTATTTAATTAGTGTTTTTTAATTTGTGGTCTATTTGTTATGCTTTTAATAACCCATTAATTCAAGTACTTTGTCACTTTGGTCATAGTTATTATTTTTGTAAAGCATTATTAAATCGCTTGAGCTGTCAAAAACAATTGCATATTTATTATCAGCAGCTAACTGCTGTATTGCATCATATATTTTATCCTGAATAGGCTTTATTAATTCTTGCCTTTTTAAGTATAAATCCCCCTCAGTTCCAAAGTATTTTTTTTGTAAATTTTTAGCGTCAGTTTCTTTTTTAATGATAGCGTCTTCTCTTTTTTCTTTCATATCATTCGTTAACAGAACTTGTTCCTGTTGATATGCACGATACATTTGTTCAACATCATCATATTTATTTTCTATCTCTTTTTGCCAATCAGCTGAAAGCCCATCCAGTTTGTCTTGTGCTTGTTTAAAATCAGGAATTTTATTTAAGATATAGTCGGTATCGACATAAGCAAACTTTTGAGCTTGTATACTGAGTGTTAAAAAACTAATTGCTAATAATAAAAGTATCTTTTTCATAATTTAAATTTTAGTATGCAAATATAATTAAAATTGTTGACCTATTGAAAAGTGAAATTGTCCACCATTAGCATCCGGTCTGCCAGAAATATCATCAAGTCCCCAGCCATAGTCAAGTCCCATCATCCCTATCATTGGCAACATAATTCTCACTCCAAATCCTGCCGATCGTTTTACGGAAAAAGGATTAAAGTTATCAAAATTATCCCAAGCATTACCCGCTTCTAAAAATCCTAAAGCATACATAGTTGAACTTGGGTTTAAACTTAGCGCATACCTTATTTCGGATGTGTATTTGTTGTATATAGTAGCTCCTGTTTGCGGTGAAATAGAATTATTACTATATCCTCTTAAAGAAATAAGCTCTCTACCATCATATACCATGCCCATCCCACTTAGTCCGTCCCCTCCAACATAAAATCGTTCAAATGGGGCTACTCCTAAATTGTTGTTGTATGCCCCCAATAATCCCATTTCTATTTTTGTTGCTAAAACTAGCTTGTCAGTAAATGCGGAATACCATGATGATTTATATTTCCATTTGTAGTATTCAATGTATTTATATTTTTCTTGATCACTTACTGCACTATAGTCATCTATTCCATCAAACATAGAATAAGGAGGGGTTATTTTTAATCCCAATGAAAAGTTTGATCCTCTTCTTGGAAATATTAATTGATCAACTGAATTTCTTCCTAATCGGATATTATAATTTACATTATTAGAAAATCCATCTTTAAAGGAGAAGAAAGATTGAGAGTTTATGAGTTTGTATTGTTGGAAATTTATTCCATTATAAATCGTAAAATAATCGTCAGGATTTTTTAATCTCTTTCCAATCCCAACTGTTAATCCTAATATTTCAATCGCTTCTCTGTTATCTCCTTCTTGCCCGTTTGAAGATACTGATTTGTAAACAGAAATGGTTAAGGCATTAGGTTTTTTTCCACCCAACCAAGGCTCAGTAAATGAGACATTATAGTTTTGATAGTACGCTCCATTAGAAGATGCACTCAAGGATAGTCTCTGTCCATCTCCTGAAGGAAGTGGCGACCAACTTTTCCTGTTAAGGATATTTTGTGTTGAGAAATTATCAAATACCAAATTTAATGAACCTACTATTCTATTTGCTCCCCACCCACCTTGTAATTGTATTTGAGAGGATGATTTTTCAGCCAATACATAGGTTATATCTACTTCATTTCTTGCTGGATCTGGCTCTACCTTTACATCAAATGCTTCAGGGTCAAAGAAAGCCATTTGTGATAATTCTCTTTGTGAACGCATAATGTCCGAACGTTTAAACAAATCACCTGGACGTGTACGGATTTCACGCATAATTACATGATCGTTTGTTTTTGTATTTCCTTTAATCATTACTTTATTTACTCGGGCTTGTTTTCCTTCATAAACTCTTATTTCAAGATCAATATTTTTATTATTGGCAGCAATTTCAACTGGAGTTGCATTAAAGAATAAATAACCATCATCAAGGTAAAGTGAGCTAATATCATTTCCTTCAGGGCTCCCAAATAAACGAGAATCTAAAATAGATTGATCAAATATATCTCCTTTTTTAATTCCTAATTGCCTGCTTAGTTCTTCAGATGAATAGACGGTATTTCCAACAAACTTGATTGCACCAAACTTATAAGGCTCACCTTCTTCAATATTCATCTCAATTGTTAATGTATTGTCTTCATTAAGGTAAGTAGTATCGCTTGTTATTCTAGCGTCTCTGTATCCTACTTCATTGTATTTTGCAATTAGTTTTTCTTTATCATCAATATAATTTTCATGAATAAATTTTGAAACCTTAAAGATACGCCACCAATTTTTGGCTTTTGTTTCTTTCATGCTTTTCTTTACTTTCCTATCACTTACAGCATAAACGGTATCTTTTCTGTTCAGGAATGTTTTATTTGTATTTGCAATTTTTTTTCTTCCTGTTATCTTTATTTCTTTAATCTTAACTTTCTTTCCTTTAGTTATGTTGAAAATCAAATTCTCAGAATTTACTGCAGTCGTATCAATTGTAGTTAAGTAACCAACACTAACATTTAGAAATCCTTTATTTAGATAATAGGTTTTTATCTGGTTAATGCTATTATTAATAATATTTTGAGTTAATATTTTCCCTCTCATTAATTTCAAATCCTCCTTTAGAGTAGTGATATCTGATTTACTGACTTTCCCTTTAAATTTAAATTTTGATAAACGACTATTTTCTTCTAAATTAATGTTAAGAAAAACTATATTCTCAACTATTTTATCAATTGTAATATTAACATCTGAAAACAAACCTTCTTTCCAAAGTTTAGTAATTGCTATACTGAAATCATCTCCAGGAATTTTAATTTTATCTCCTACTGTTAGTTCAGAGATAGATATCAAAGTACTGTTGTTTAAATTGTCAGCACCTATTACCATAATCCCACCTATTTCATAGATTTTAGGGTTGGAATAATCTAATGCTTCAGTAGTTTGAGCGCATAATGTTATGCTAAGCAAACTAAATATAATGAGTGTAAATTTCTTCAAAATTTTATTTTTGTAATTGTTCAGTTGTTTTTCCAAATCGTCTTTCTCTACTTTGATAATTTAATATCGCTTTATATAAATCGGCTCTTCTAAAGTCAGGCCAAAGTGTTTCAGTGAAATAAAGTTCGGAATATGCAATTTGCCATAAAAGGAAATTACTTATTCTATACTCACCACTAGTTCTGATTAATAATTCAGGGTCAGGAACGCTTTTTGTTGTAAGATATTGCTGAAACGTATCTTCATTTATCTCTTCAGGCTTTTTCCCATCTTTAATGATGTTCTGGACTGCATTTATTATTTCCCCTCTCCCACTATAACTTAAAGCTAATACCAAAGTCATTCTAGTATTGTCTTTTGTTTTTAAAATAGCTTCCTGTAATTCTTTTTGTGCTTTTGAAGGTAATTTATTAATATCACCAATAGTACTTAGGCGGATATTGTTATCCATTAAGGTTTTTGTTTCTTTATTAATTGCTGAAACTAAGAGCGTCATTAAAGCATTTACTTCTCTTTCTGGTCGATTCCAGTTCTCGCTTGAAAAGGCGTAAAGGGTAAGGTATTCAATCCCAATTTCTGCCGCTCCTTCAACAGTATCACGCACTGCTTTTACTCCATTTTTATGGCCAAAAATCCTTAGTTTTCCTTTGCTTTTTGCCCATCTACCATTACCGTCCATGGTAATAGCAATATGTTTGGGCAATTTATTTATATCTATTTTTTCCATTAGACTATTCACAAATAGAATTTAGTAATCGCAACCTTTAGTGTTGTTGTTAAGTGTGAAACTTAAAGTAATTCCTGCAAATGAATACCAATCTTTCTTATCTGGATCTCCTCTTTGATCTCCTCTAGTATGAGTAGATTCTGGATCTGACATTGCTAAAGCTTCTTGGCTCATATCTAAAGGGTATGGATTTCCAACTCCTCCTACAAACGTTGTACTGACATCATCCAAATAGTCAGTGAAAGTTTTACGCACACCATATTCTAAAATAATATTGAATGAAGGGTTTACTGCAATTTTAAAGCCACCACCCATAGCAATTGAATATTGAATTAAAGAATATTTTTCTTTTTCTGGAAACAAAGTAGTGCCTTGCCCTTCAGTCCCAAGTTCTTGTAAATTTACCCATTCTCCATTTTTATTTTCAGCTTGTGGGTTGAAGTGAAAAATTGAAATTCCTGAATAAACATATGGAGTCCAGGTGTAAAGCGGATTTCCAGGTTGATAAGGTAAAAAATTAAATTCCACTTGACCGGAAAGTTCGTAAATTGGTGATCTGAAGTGCAATCCTCTATTTTTAGCAATTGTATCTTCTGAATATCTTTCATCAGATTGTATATTTAAATACATTACTTCAGCTTTATAAGCAAATCTTTTATCAATATTTTTTCTTATTATTAGACCCACAGCAGGTAAAGGCTGGTTAAAGTGAGTAGTATTTAAATCTCCAAGGTAATATGATGTTCCTAATAAAATACCAACTTCAGTATTTGGTTTAAATTGCTGTGCTTCAGTACTAAAACTAAATGCAAAAGTACCAATAAGGAGTAATATTATTCTATGGTTAAATCTTTTCATAATCATGATTTGTCAATAATTTGCAAATATACTTATTCTGAGGGTTTAAGGTAGTGTTCTTAACTTCTTTTATCTAGACCCCACATTAGTTTATGACGAATGGTTTTTGTAAAAGAATTATTTTGAGGTTGTACGAGTTTTATTTTAAAACTGGCTTTTTTAATAATTAACTCCGTTTCTGAGTCAAAAGCTCTTGATCTGGAATCAAGAGAAACTAGAGCTAATTGATCTCTATCCTCAACTTTTAATTTTACCACACTATTATCGTCAATTACAATAGGGCGTACATTTAAATTATGTGGGGCATTAGGAGTGATAATAATATTATTTGTTCCTGGCATAATGATTGGCCCTCCACAACTTAATGAATATCCTGTTGAGCCAGTTGGAGTAGAAACAACTAATCCATCTGCCCAGTATGTATTTAAAAACTCATCATCAACATAAGCATCAATACGAATCATTGATGAAGTATCTTTCTTGGAAACAGCTACTTCATTAAGAGCAAAATTCTTTTCCTTAAATAAATTTTTGTCTGAGCTTAACTCGAGTAAGGTACGTTCATTTATTTTATAATTTCCTTTTAAAATATCAGTAATTGCATCATCAATTTGGTCAGCTGAGATACTAGATATAAATCCTAGCCTCCCAGTATTTATTCCCATAATTGGAATCTCTGATTCACGCACATACGTTACTGCTTTTAGCAGGGTACCATCTCCACCAATACTTAGTAAAAAATCAGCTTTATTTTTAAGTGTTTCGTAACTATTAAAAGTACTAATGCTTTTGTTAAAACGGATGTTGTTTTCTAGGAAAATACTAAATTCTTCCTCAATAATAAGGTTGATGTGTTCAGTTTCTAATTTTTTAATTAAATGCTGAATATACTTGCTAAAATGCTCAGGATAAGGACTTCCAAAAATTGCAATTGTCATAGTTTAGTGTTTTATCAGAATGGACTTGAAAAGTGTAAAAATACTCCTTTTTCTCCTAAAGCGTTTATTGAATACTCAATTCTTAACAATTTATCATAATAGGTTACGTAATCAAGTGCAATTCCTTTTCCCCAAAGTATTAAATTATTTATATAATTTTTTTCTTGATTCTGATTATCTATAACATATCCTAAATCAGAAAATACACCCAAATAAAGTGAATAATGTGACTTGTTGAATTGCTTCATTTTTAAATAAGGAATATCAAAAGTTGTTTTTTCAACAAGCGCATATTTAACAGCTGTTTTGGAAAGCCAATAACTCTGTCCATCTACCACATAGTATTCATATCCTCTTACATAGTGATCATATCCCAAAGCTTTTTGAATAAAATAAGGTTGCTCTCCTTCAGTACTGTATTTTGCTTTAAAGCTTGAGCCAATATAGAAACGCTTATAAGGCTCAATATATTTATCTACTTTAGTGGCAAACTCAAAGTGTTTGAGATTAGCTGTTGCTGAGAGGTATTTTTTTGCTCCAAAACTAAGAGAAAAACCATGTAAAGGATAATTGATATAATCTCGATTTTCATATTCAAAAATATAACTTAATGAATAAATACTAGTATTAGAAAGGCTATTGCCTAAGTAATTAGGGTTAAGTATAGCAATGGAATCGGTAATGGTTGATTGTAGGTATGTAAATTTTAATTTGTGTTTCTGGTGAAGGTTCTTTCTATATGTTATCTCAGTATTTAAATCGTAATCAATACTGTTAAAAGTGTCACTTTCAATATAAGTTAATTTATTTTCTTCAGTTGAAAAATGTGTTTTCTTTCTTCTGAAAAACTGTAAATTTGTATTGATTCCTATAGTTTTATTTTTATTAAAATAAGGGACTTCATAAGCCAATAAATAATGTTCTTTAAACCCTTTTCTTATTTTGAGTTTTAAGAGTTCGTTTCTCCCTCTGAAATTTTCCCAGTTAAATTCTACCCCATAATTTAAACGAGAAAAATCAGAATAATTATTGTCTGCAAATTCCTTCCACCAAGTGTTAAAGTTGCGTTCAGAAATTTCAAATACTGGATAAGGCCATATGTACCACTTTTCAATAACTTCAATTGTTATTGCAGTTGAATTCTTATTTTCAGTTTTATTAATGGTTACAAAATTAAAAAGCTTTAGGTTAACTAAGTTTTCTTTACTTTTCTCAATTCTTTTATCCAAATCACCAGTGGCATAACTCACGTTTTTTTCAAAAGAAAGCTCTCGTATTATTATATCGTCTTGAGTTTTAGCATTCCCGCTTAAAATAATAGTACTGACTGTAATTTGTGCTTGTGTGAATTGAGTTGTAAATAGAAAAAAAAATAATATTTTTTTCATTTTATGGATTTAAAAATCGCATTAATGATTCGTATCTTTCTGAAAAATCACTATCAGCTTCTTCCTCTTTATATGATGCAGTTACCTTATATTCATATCGTTCAAAATCTTTCACAATTGCAGTAATATCTACTTTATTTAATTTTAAAGTAAGCTCCATCATTTGTGCATTTGGAATTGAAGTAATATAAGAACTTAGAATTTTTGTATTATTCGATTCAATGATGCTAGCAATTTCACTCATGCTGTAATCATTGTCTTTCATTTGCAAAACAATCATTCCCCCAATACTTTGTACGCTAGTACTTTTTGCAATAGTGTACAATAATTTACGATTTGTAATGGCTCCTAAATAATGTTTTTTCTCATCTAAAACAGGAATTATACTAAGATTATTAAGCTCTACAGTTTGTAGAATATCGTATAAGTGTTGTGAACCAATTACTGATGGTGCGGTGAGTTCTGCAAGATGTTCATCAATAAATTCATCTGTTTTATTCCAACTTAATATCTCTTTTTCAGATAAAATCCCTAGATAAAAGGAGTTTCTAACAACTGCCAAATGATTTATTCTTAACTCATTCATAAGTGATAAAGCTCTATCTCCATCATCATCAGGATGTAGAGTTGTTAGGGAGGATGAAATTAATTCACTTGCTTGCATGGGGCAAACATACTATTTTTTACTTTTGTGGCCTATGACAAAGCTAAGTGTAAATATAAATAAGATTGCCACCATCCGAAATGCTAGAGGCGGAGTATCCCCTTCAGTCTTAGAAGCAGCAATAAATTGCCAAAAATTTGGTGCTGATGGAATTACTATTCACCCTAGGCCAGACGAAAGACATATTACAAAAAAGGATGTTTATGCTATAAAACCAATAATTACTACTGAGTATAATATAGAGGGTTACCCGTCTGTTGATTTTATTAAAATGGTGATTGCTGTAAAGCCCGAACAGGTTACTTTGGTTCCTGATGGGCCTTATGTGATAACTTCATGTGCAGGTTGGGATACTATAAAATTTCAGGATTACTTGAAGGAAATAATTATTGAGTTTAAAGAAAACGGCATTAGAACTTCAATTTTTGTAGATCCTAAATTGGCAATGATTGAAGGAGCAAAATTATGCGGTACAGATAGGATTGAATTGTATACGGAAGATTATGCAACAAATTATACTGAGGATAAAGAAAAAGCAATTGCACCTTATGTATTGTGTGCAAAAAAAGCAAATGAGCTAGGTTTAGGGATAAATGCTGGGCATGATTTGAGTTTAGAAAATTTAGCTTATTTTGCTAAAAATATTCCTAATTTGGCAGAAGTTTCTATTGGGCATGCGCTTATAAGTGATGCAATTTATTTAGGATTAGAAAATACTATACAAATGTATAAACGACTTTTATAGATGAAACTTTATTC
>JACNFT010000120.1 GCA_014384505.1 Cryomorphaceae bacterium
AACTGGATGTGGCCTAGACACACTGGGGATTTTGCACTTTACAGAATCTACTGTGCTCCTGATGGAACGCCAGCTGAATACTCAGTAGAAAATGTTGCTTACCAACCAAAACATCATCTACCAATACAATTAGATGGTGTTGACAATGGGGACTATACTATGATTTTTGGTTTCCCTGGAAGTACAGACAGATACTTAACTTCTTTTGGAGTGCAACAAGCTTTAGATATCACAAACCCAACTACTGTTGATATCCGTACTGAGAAATTAGCAATTATGAAAGCTGGTATGGACGCCAATAAAAGAACTAAAATTCAGTATGCTGCAAAATATGCCCAAACTTCTAACTATTGGAAATACTTTATTGGACAATCAAAAGGATTAAAGGCAATGAAAGTTCACGATAAAAAAGTTGCAATTGAAGATGATTTCAGATCTTGGGTTGCTGAAGATCAATCAAGAGTTGATAAATATGGTGAAGCCTTAAACTTAATTGAAAGCGCCTACAATACAAACAAAAAAATTGCTTTAAACAGAACTTACTTAAATGAAGCTGTATTTCAGGGCTCAGAAATCATGTACTGGTCATTCAAAATGAATAAAGCAATTGCGGCATTACCTAGTGAAGGAAAAGAAAGAAATGTTGCGATTAGAGAGATTAAAAAAGAAGCTAAAGATTTTTACAAAGATTATAATGCTTCAATTGATCAAGAATTGTTTGGGTCAATGTTAGAGATGTACTACTACAATGTCCCTAAAACACAACACGCTCCTTTATTTAAGAAAATTGAAAATCAATTATTTGGTTTCAAAAAATTAGATTTTGGATGGTATGCTAAAAATACATTTAGAAGATCAGTATTTTCTTCAAGTGAGAAATTCTTTACTTTCTTAGAAAATCCTTCCACAACTAAAATTGAGAGAGATCCTGCTTACAAAACTATAATGTCAATATACAATCAATACATTGAGCAAATTTCTCCTAAAAGAATTGATGTGAGAAAGGACTTAGCAAAAGGAAATAGATTATTTATTGCAGGATTAAGAGAAATGAATCCTGAGATAAATTATTATCCTAATGCAAATTCAACTATGAGAGCAACTTATGGGAATGTGGGGGATTATAATCCTGGTGAAGCAATGCATTATGACTACTATACGACTATTGATGGTCTCATGCAAAAAGAAGATGCTACAAATGAAGAATTTATAATCCCAGAAAGATTGAAGGAGTTATATGAAATTGGTGATTACGGACAATATGGAGATAAAGATGGAAATTTAAGAATTAACTTTATTTCAAATAATGATATTACTGGTGGTAATTCAGGATCTCCAGTAATTAATGCTTGGGGAGAAATTGTTGGTACTGCTTTTGATGGTAACTGGGAAGCAATGAGTGGAGATATTGCTTTTGAAAAAGAGATTCAAAGAACTATTTCTGTTGATATCAGATATACTATGTTTATTATTGACAAGTTTGCTGGGGCAACTCACTTAATTGATGAGATGACTATCGCGCCTAAGCATGCTAAAAAAATGACGGAGGAAGAATTAGCAGCTACAGCTATTAAAACTGCTTTAGAAGACCCTAACACTATCGTGAAAGAATTAGAACTTAAAGAATACTTAGGAGCTCAATTACCAGTATTTGATATGCATTCATTTGGTTCTGCTTTTGATATGGCTGTTGAACAATATGGTTCTTCAAAAGAACAAAGATTCTGGTGGCACGGAAATGTGTACACTACTGAGATTAGATAAACGATCTCATATTTTAAAAAAAGCCCTACCAATTTGGTGGGGCTTTTTTTATATTTACTAAAAAAATGATTAAAAATATTTTAGCTTTTATAACAGGAGTGTTATTAGGAATGATAGTCAATATGGGACTCATTATCTTAGGCAGCAATCTTATTCCTGTGTCTGAAGGGTTTGACTCTATGAATGCCATAAACTGGGAACTAACTAATTTTATCTTTCCTTTTCTAGCCCATGCTTTAGGAACATTAGTAGGAGCTTTTTTAGCTGCTAAAATTGCTAACTCATATCAATTGCCATTAGCAATGAGTATTGGTGTATTTTTCTTAATTGGAGGAGTTACAATGGTCTATATATTACCTGCTCCAGTATGGTTTATATTTACAGATTTAATAGTAGCCTATATTCCAATGGGATATCTAGGATGGATAATTGCGAAAAAAGTTTAGTAAGCTCTTGCGTTATTCCCTTCAATATAATTCATGAAAGCTTTGTTTACTACCTTAACCCCACCTGGAGTTGGGTAATTTCCTGTAAAATACCAATCCCCTTTGTGGTCAGGACAAGATGCGTGTAAATCAGAAATAGATTGATAAATTATCTTCACCTCAGCTTTTGTTCCTACAGGAGTTAATAGTTCACTAATTTTAACAGAAATTTGCTCTGCAGTAAAAGGTTTGTATACTTCTTGAATATAATTTACCATTTCCTCTTTTGATAAATGTGCTTGTGCCTTACATTTATCATATACGGTTGTAAGAATATGTTCTTGTTTAGTATCTTTCAATAATTGAACAGCTGCATTAAAGGCAATGAAATCACCCATTTTTGCCATATCAATACCATAACAATCAGGATATCTAATCTGTGGTGCTGAAGAAACAATAATAATTTTTTTAGGATTTAATCGATCTAAAATTCTAATAATAGATTGTTTTAGAGTTGTTCCTCTTACAATACTATCATCAATCATTACTAGATTGTCAGTAGGCCTAACGGCTCCATAAGTAATATCATAAATATGGGCTACTAAATCATCCCTGCTAACGTCAGAAGCAATGAACGTCCTTAATTTAGCATCTTTAATTGCAATCTTTTCAGCTCTTGGAGAAATCTCCATAATTTTCGCAATCTCATCATTACAAGGGTTATTTCCTAATGCCTGAATCTTTTTAGTTTTCACTTTATTTAAATAAGCATGACAGCCTTTTAATAATCCGAAATACGAAACCTCAGCAGTATTTGGAATATAGGAAAATACCGTATTTTTTACATCATTATCAATTGACTCTAATACTTTTGGGAAAATACGCCTACCAAGTTCTAGCCTTTCCTTGTAAATACCTGCATCATTTCCTCTTGAAAAATAAATACGCTCAAACGAACATGATTTTCTTTCTAATGGTTCTCTTACTTGCTTTTCTTCAACCCTTCCATCTTTTTTAATAATAAGGGCATGTCCTGCTTTTATCTCTTTAACATCTTCAATATTTACATCAAAAGAGGTTTGTATCACAGATCTTTCAGATGCAACTACAACAACTTCATCATCTTTATAATAATATGCTGGTCGTATTGCGTTTGGATCTCTCAAAGCAAAAGCGTCACCATGTCCCATTAATCCACACATAACATAACCACCATCCCAATATTTTGCGGATTGAATTAAGATATCTTGAACATCTAATTCATCTTCAATTACTTGTGTAATTTCTTTTTTACTGAATTTATCTTTGTGTTTATAGTAAATTTCATCATTTGCTTCATCTAAGAAATGACCAATTTTCTCCAAAATAGTTACTGTATCTGATTTCTTTTTGGGGTGCTGACCTAAATCAACTAATTGCTGAAAAAGCTCATCAACATTGGTCATGTTAAAGTTTCCTGCCAAAACCAAGTTTCTAGTTTTCCAATTACTTTGTCTCAAAAAAGGATGACATTGTTCTATCGTGTTTCCACCAAAAGTGCCGTAACGCAAGTGACCTAAGAATAATTCACCTGTAAAAGGCATGTTCTTCTTCATCCACTGAGGATCTTTTAATTTTTCCGGATCATTCTCCTCTAACTCTACAAAACGTTTGTTTACTTGCTTAAATACATCCTGAATAGGATTAGTTACTACTGATCTTTTTCTACTTATGTATCTTTTACCAGGATCAACATTTAACTTTATATTAGCCAAACCAACACCATCTTGCCCTCTATTGTGTTGTTTTTCCATCAATAAATACATCTTGTTTAAACCATAAAGTGAACTACCATATTTATCCTGGTAATACGCTAAAGGTTTAAGTAATCGGAGCATTGCTACTCCGCATTCATGTTTAATCGAATCACTCATGGTGTTATTTTAAGGATTGCGAAAGTACAGATTATTGCGCTAATATTTTCATTAATCCATTAATACCTGGGTTTGTAAAACTCACTCCATCCACAATTAATGTTGGGATTACTCTTCTACCGTTATTTATTTTCTCCACTAGAGCTATAGCCTGCTGGTTATCAGTAATATCAATATATTCAAAATTAACTCCTTTTGAGTTTAAAAACTTTTTTGCAGTTACGCAATCTGAGCACCAATCGGCTCCATACACTTTAATGTTCATAGTTATAAAATTTATAAGTTATTTCGTTTTGTATAATTGTACATTCCTTGCAATGCGAAAGAAAGGTGAATTTATAATCAATAAGTAAATCAAAAGCACTGTTATCTACTGTAAATATTCTATCGCATTCTAATTTTCCATCTGGGGAAAATCTTTGAATTCTATATTTCCTTTTTTCAGCAGAAATAAAAAACCAAGATCCAGAACCAACTGTACCACTTAGCCATTGCGCCTTATCAGGAATATTAATATCTCTTTTAGATTTCATAATTATATTCTTTCGATACTACTAAAATATGCTTTTATATAGCTTTTATTTATTAGACTGTAATTTTTCATATTCACAACATGATAACTAGAATTAGCAATGCTAATATTCCGTTTAGGAGATGGTGATAAACAAAAAGGAAGTTTTAATCTTAATTTAGTAAGCCAATGTGGTTTTGAAGCAAGCATGATTGAGGCAACAAATCTTGAACAATTTGTGCCTGTCAGGACTACTGGACCATATGAAATTAACCCCCTATTTTGCATCTCTTTTGCTTTTTTATAAGCTTTATTAAAATCAATATTTTTTAAAATTGAGGCATATAATGTTCCGTGCCCGTGCGTAGCTTTTATATTGGATATTTCTAATAATATCTCCTTAATATTATCAATTGAATTGCCTAAAATTATGGGTTTAGATTTTAGTGAAATATCAGGATCCGTTTCTAAATCTCTTACTCTACCAAATCCAAATGGACTATGGTATCTGCCAAAATCAAAATAATTTAGTTGATTAGTGACTGTATTTACTAAAATCAAAGCAGAATGACCAACTCTATATTGTCCGTTAGTCGAAAGCACTTTATCATACCATCCCCCTGCTGCTGCCACCATACCTTCAGGCCAAGCCAATACAATTATAAAGTCTTTTTGCATGTTGTAAAAATAAAAAAAATAGTTAATACCTTACTATACTTAAAAAAATTAAAAACCTTATTAGAAAGTGAATTATAAATCCACCTAAAACATTCTGTTATCTGATAAATAGCCAAATAAATTTATTTAGCTACCAAGCCCAATAAACATAATATTTACTGATTCCAACTTTAATAAACTCATTG
>JACNFT010000119.1 GCA_014384505.1 Cryomorphaceae bacterium
CATAACCATATCCATAACCATATCCTGAAGAAGTATGTTTAAAGTCATTTATAATGATGTGGATATTCTTCACTTGTTTTTGGTCCAAAGATAAGAAATTTACTTTCTAAATAAATAATTTTAAGTGTTGGTATAGCTCTGAAATAGGAAACCCAACAACATTTGTGTAAGAACCATTAATGTTATTGATTCCAATTTTACCTATCCAATCCTGAATGCCATAAGCTCCCGCTTTATCATAAGGGTTGTATTTATTGATGTAATGATGTATTTCTTCTTCTGACAATGCGTTGAAAGTTACCAGTGTAGTTACTGAAAAAACTATCTCTTTTTTTTTGGATTTTAAGCAAACACCTGTTATGACTTTATGTGTATTTTCTGAAAGTTTGTTAAGTGTTCTAAATGCTTCTTCCTTGTTTTTTGGTTTGTTTAATAATTCATCTTTAAAAGAAACTATAGTGTCAGCCGTTATCAACAAGTCATTTTGTTGTAAATCTTCTGAAAGAAATTCTGATTTCTGTTTGGCTAAAAACTCTGCTATTTCTTCTTGTTTTAGTAGGCGAGAGAAAGTTTCTTCTTTGTTAGTAGTCTGAATGCTGAATATTAAGCCAAGATCTGTTAAAAGTTCTTTTCTTCTGGGAGATGCTGATCCTAAAATTATATTGTATTGTTCGGATAATTTTTTTAACATTTAGTTCAGGTGTAGATAAGTAAAAAGAGGTATGGATAATATGCCAACTATCATAATAATTTTACAAAGTTGACTAATAAAATAAAAGTCACTCTTTAATTTGGAAGTATAAATTTTAAAGCCTAAATATAAGAATAGGAATTGAATGAAAATTGCATATATAATAGCAATTTTATTTACACCCCAAATAGAAATCTCATATTCAAATTCACTGCTAGCTATACTATATTGGAAATATTGAAAATAAGTAATCCCTAAGAAAGTAAAAATTGTAAAAATTAGTGAAACCCATTTTGTTTTTTCAATTCCGTAAGTTATTGCTAGTGTTTTTGCTTGTATTTTTTTATCTCCTTCCATGTCCTCTAAATCTTTTATCATTTCACGAATAAATGTGATTATAAAAGCAAAAGCAGCATAAAATAAGATGATTTTAAAAATCATCATTTCTCCATTATTTTTATTGATTCCATTCGGGATTATGTCAAATAAAGCCACATTGAAAATGCTAAGTGCAGTTAATAATGAAACCTGTAAATTCCCAAAAAGAAAAGAAGTTTTCATACGTTTGGAGTAAGTCCAAAGACTGAAAATGCAATAAATAAAAATTATACTAAAGTAGGGCTGTTTTACTGCATATGCTATATAGATACCTAATCCTAATCCTAATAAATTGAAAAGAATATACCATGTAATGGCATTTCTTGAGGTTATTGATTTACCAATAATTCTGCTGTTTTCTTTATTTACCTTATCGGTTTTTACGTCATAAATATCATTAATGATATAGCCTGATGCAGTTATGAATATAGTAGCAAGTACTAAAATATAAAACTCGTTGTTAGAGAGTATGAAATTATCCAAAAATGGATTAATTAAGCTGAACTTGATAATAAGTTGTGTGAGAGCAACAATTATTAAATTATTAAATCTAATTAATTTAAAAAAGGAAATTATATTATTCATGGTATTTTATAATATTGGCGCTAATTGTCTGATATAATTCTTTAATTTCTTTTTCTTTAATTGTAGCTATATGTTCTTGAATTATAGCTGTATCTTTTCTTTTAGCAGGACCAGTTTGCACTTCTTTAGGTCTATAGTTTTCCAAGTTAGCAATAGTTTTTCTTATTAAAGGTAATAAAATTTTAAAATCAATATTCTTTTTCGCTAACAAGTCATCTGCAATACTATACATATGATTGCTGAAATTACAAGCAAATACAGCAGCAATATGTAATTGTTTTCTCTGCTGAGAATTCATTTTAACTACATTGTTGGAAAGCGCTTTTGCAATTTTAATTAATTGCTTTTCAAATCCCAATGAATTTCCTTCTATGCAAAATGGAATTTTTGAAATGTTTATATCAACTTCTTT
This sequence comes from Cryomorphaceae bacterium, assembly GCA_014384505.1. Taxonomy (GTDB): domain Bacteria; phylum Bacteroidota; class Bacteroidia; order Flavobacteriales; family BACL11; genus UWMA-0277. Next base: position 2,067 of record JACNFT010000119.1, read on the forward strand.
GTTAAAAGTTTGGAGTGGGTAAAACACACCATAGTTAGAAAATTTTTCTTTAAAAACATCTAATCCAATACTTCCAGAAGTGTGTACTATTGCAGTATTTTTAATTTGTGACAGTACACTTGAAATCGCATCATCATTGATACAAACAATTATTAAGTCGGCAGATTTTAATTTAGTTAAATCATTTGTGAAATGGGCCTCTAATTTATTAGCTAGTATTTTTGCATTTTTTATACTTTTGCTATAGACTTGAACTATAGTATAATTGCTATTTTTTAAGGCAATTCCTAAGTGTGTAGCCACATTACCTGAACCTAATAAAATTATATTTTTCATTTAAAATAATTTAAACACAAACTTAATAATAATTCGTAATTTTGCAACATAAATTTTACATATGATAATCAGATTAATAAAGTTTCTTTCTTCCATGCAATTAATGAGTATGCTTATCTTATTATTTGCTTTTTCAATTGGCTATGCAACTTTTATTGAAAACGACTTTGGAAGAACATCTGCAAAAGCATTAATTTACAATGCATGGTGGTTCGAAATGATATTGGTTTTACTTACTTATAATCTTATAAATAATGTCATTAAGCATAAGTTATACCGCATGGAAAAGATTGCCTCACTTACTTTTCATTTATCTTTTATTATCATTCTGATTGGAGCTGGCATTACACGTTATATTTCTTATGAAGGGATGATGCACATTCGTGAGGGAGAAAGTACAAATCAGTTTATTTCTGATGATACCTTTTTTAAAATTCATATTAATGACAAACTTCATCAACTCAATCATGATGAAAAATTATATTTATCAGGAATAACAAGTAATAATTTTTCTTTGAAATTAGATTTTAAAGATCATGATATTAAAATTGAAGGTATAGACTTTTTACCTAATGTAAAGGATTCTCTATTTACTAATGTTGAAGGAGGAAATGATATGTTACATATTGTTGTTCCTGGAGAAGATGGCATGCAGTCAGAATATTTAAATGATAAGGTCCAAAGAGTAATTAAAGGAGAAGTTTTTACCTTTAATAATCCTATGGAAGGAGCAATAAATTTAAGTTCAGCTAAAGATAGAGTTTTCTGTAATTCTCCATATGCTGTTGAAACCATGAATATGGATACTCGTGCAACTCAGGAATATGTTAGCTTAAGTGATTTTACGTTGAGTAGAAGAACATTGCATACGGCTAATGGATTAAATTTTGTATTAAAGGAGTTGTTAGAAAATGCTAAAATGAAGCCAATAAGTCCATCTAATGTTATGAATGATGGGGCTGAGGATGCTTTAATTGTAAAAATAACTGCTGATGGAGAAGAAAAACTAATTACTCTTTATGGCGGAAAGGGGTACCAAGGAGATAATGAAGTATTTGCTATAAATGATTTAAATTTCAAATTGTCCTATGGTTCAAAATATTACACAGTTCCTTTTCAAGTTAAATTGCGTGATTTTCAGTTGGACAGATATGCAGGCTCTATGAGTCCATCTTCTTATGCTGCTGAGATTAGTATTTTAGAAAATGATACTGAAGCTCAACATAGAATTTTTATGAATAATGTATTGCAACATGGTGGCTTTCGTTTGTTTCAATCTTCTTATGACAAGGATGAAAAAGGAACAATACTTTCAGTAAATCATGATTGGTGGGGTACGCTTGTTACTTATATCGGATATGCCTTAATGGCTTTAGGAATGCTATTGGTTTTCCTTACTAAAAAAACAAGATTTAATACTTTAACTCAAAAATTAAAGAAGTTAAAAAATAAAGCAGTTATTCTTTTCATTCCATTATTATTTTCATTTTCTGTGCAGGCAGATGAGGTGATTAATGCTGAGCATGCTGCTCGATTTGAAAGCTTAGTGGTACAGGATAATGGTGGAAGGTTAAAGCCTGCCCATACTTTATGTTCTGAGTTCTTAAGAAAAATATATGGTAAGGATAGATTTGTTAATTTATCCGCTACACAAGTGATATTAGGAATGATGCATGATCCTGTTACTTGGAGCAAGAATGATTTAGTGAAGGTTTCTCATCCAACGGTTAGAAAATTGCTTGGCAGTACTGATACGAAATCAAAATACATTAGAACTTCTTTTAATAGTTTCTTTGAAGAAAATGGACATTATGTTTTAGCGAAATTAGTAGAGGATGCGTATGCAAAGTTACCTGCTAAACGCTCGGAATATGAAAAAGAAATTATTAAGGTTGACGAAAGGGTAAATATTTGTTTTACCGTTTTTAGCGGAGGAATATTTAGATTTTTTCCTTTAGCTAACGATTCTAATAATACATGGCTTTCTTATACTGAACATACTAAGTTTTCTGCTAATGATTCTCTTTTTGTGGCAAATATTATTCCTATGTATTTTAGAGCAGTAACTAGCGCTTTAAAGGATAGTAGCTGGGCTGCTGCTGATAGTATAGTAAACTATATTAGTAGATTTCAAAATCGATATGGAGCAGAGGTTATGCCAGCAAAATCAAAGGTAAAGTTGGAAGTAATCTATAATAAGTTAGCTTTATTTTCAAAATTATTTATGTATTACAGTATGATAGGGTTAGTGTTACTTATTTTACTTATTGTGCAATTATTTAAAAATACAAAACCTGTTCGCATTCTAGTTACAGCTTTTAAGTGGTTAATTATTTTAGGATTTTTAGCACATACTTCTGGCTTAATTATGAGATGGATTATCTCTGAGCATGCACCATGGAGTAATGGGTATGAGTCAATGATTTATATTGCGTGGGCAACTATTCTTGCAGGGTTAGTTTTTAGCAAAAGGTCTTTGCTTACTTTGGCGGCTACTGCTATTGTTTCTGCAATGTTATTAATGGTTGCTCATCTGAACTGGCTTGATCCTGAAATCACAAATTTGGTTCCTGTTTTAAAATCTTATTGGTTGATGATACATGTAGCGATTATTGTAGCGAGTTATGGTTTTTTAGCTTTAGGAGCAATTCTTGGTTTTATTTCTTTGATGCTTATTATTTTTACTACTAAAAACAATAAAGTGAAATTAAAGGATACCCTAACAGAATTGACACTTATAAATGAAAAAACGATTGAAGTTGGTTTATTTATGCTGACAATTGGTACTTTCTTAGGGGGCGTTTGGGCAAATGAATCTTGGGGTAGATACTGGGGTTGGGACCCTAAGGAAACTTGGGCTTTAGCAAGTGTATTGGTTTATGTTTTTGTATTGCATATGCGTTTTATTCCAGGTTTAAAAGGTAAGTATGTGTTTAATGTTGCTTCTTTGGTTGCTATATGGGCTATTATTATGACTTATTTTGGAGTGAATTATTACCTTTCAGGTTTACACTCTTATGC
>JACNFT010000104.1:0-18847 GCA_014384505.1 Cryomorphaceae bacterium
ATATTTCCCATAATTTTAATTTTTTGATTAGTATGCGGCTAAATTAGTAAAAATAAATTACTTAAGGTTTTGTGGAATGGTGCAAATAGGTATAGCGTGCATTTTGTGTTGGTTTGCTCGGTTCATTTTAGTATAAATTTGGAGCACTTGTTTTTCTCTTGCTGTTATGGTGTTTTTATCTCCATCAAAAGCCATTGCCCATTCCAATTCAGGATAGCTTGCACCTATCTGTTCTTCATCCGTTTTATCATCTCCCCAAAGCCCGTCAGTGGGTGCTGCCCTTAGGATTTCATTATTTATGTTTAATGTTTTTCCAAGTGCATATATCTCTGATTTTAATAAATCAGCAATAGGGCTAATATCCACTCCTCCATCACCATATTTTGTAAAGAAACCAATGCCAAAATCCTCTACTTTATTTCCTGTCCCTAATACAAGTGACTGCTTACTTTGTGCGAAATAATAAAGCGCAGTCATTCTTAGTCGTGCTCTGGTGTTTACTAAAGCTAGTTCGTTTTGAGCTTCACTGTCTGATAGTTGGCTAGTGAAACTGTCATAAACTGAAGATAATTGTAACTCTACAGAGCTAACATTTTCAAAACTTTCTTTTAACCACGCTATATGTTTTAACCCTCTTTCTACTTGTATTTTATTTTGATGAATAGGCAATTCCACACACAGTAATGGCAGGCCTGTTTTGGCTGCAAGTGTTGATGTTACAGCTGAGTCAATTCCACCTGATATGCCAATTACAAAACCTTTTACCCCTGCATTCTGAGCGTAACTTTTCAGCCAATTGCTAATATGATTTATTATTGCTGTAGTTTGCATAATGTTTGCAAATGTAAAAGAAAACTTCTTAATTTGCCAGATGAAACCTATAGTCTTATTTCTTTCAGTTACCCTTGTTGCTTTTTTATTAACTTCTTGGCTTTTCAGGCTTTCTTCTGATGCTGAAAAACTGGATCTAAAAGTAAACAGATTCGAACAAACCTTGTTTGCAATTCATGAGGATAATATTGAAGATGTTTCTGTAGAATTGGAAGAAAATTTCGGAACTTTTAATGAGGTATTCGCTTCTCAAATCATGCAAAGTACCAATGTAACTGATGGGCAGTATTTACAAGACTTACTAGCTTTTACTAACCACAAAGACATGAGGGAGGCTTATGATAGTGTTGCTCTTTTGTTTACTGATTTTACAGCTTTCGAACAAGAATTAGAATTTGCTTTTTGGCAGTTTTCTGATTATTTTCCTTCTTATCCAATACCTGAAATAACTACTTTTTTTGGTGGCTTTAATTATGGTGTAGTTACTTATGATGATAATATTGCTATTGGTTTGGAAAACTTCTTAGGTAAAAATAGCAAGTATTACCAATTGCTAGGTAATCCTGAATATTTGCGTTTTCAAAAACAAAAAAAGTTCATTGCCTCAAATGTGATGGAAGTCTGGTTAAATGAACACTTTCAGCAGTACTTAGGAGGTAGGGATTTGCTTTCTCAGCTCATCTATAAAGGTAAGATAATGTATTGTATTGATAAAATGTTGCCTGAATTGCTAATGGAGGATAAATTCCGTTTTACTAATGAGCAAATGAATTGGGTAGTAGAAAATGAGGCAAGTATTTGGCAATATATAGTGCATGAGGATTTATTATTTTCTAAAGATGAACAGCAATTCAGAACTTTTGTTGATTATGCTCCTTTTGCAAAAGGAATGCCGCCTCAGGCTCCTGGTAGAGTAGCTTACTATATTGGTTATAAAATGGTAAATGAGTATATGGATAATAATGAAATTGATGTTGAGGAACTTATGTATTTGACTGATTCAAGAAAGTTTTTACAGCATTCAAAATATAAACCTACAAAATAGTAAAATGAAACAGACTTTAAAATTTGAAATTGAGTTAGACGCAAATAATCTACCGCTAAATATTGAAATGCACGCAAGTGATGATGCTGCAAATGAAAAGGAAATTAAGGCCTTAATGGTGTCTGCTTGGGCGGCTAAAACAAAGGAAACTTTACGTATTGACCTTTGGACTAAGGATATGCCTGTGAATGAAATGTTTATTATGTATCATCAAACTATGATGGGCATGGCCGCTACTTTGGAGCGTGCAACAGGGCATGATAAATTGGCAAGTGCTTTGCGTGATTATTGCGAGTTCTTTGCAGAACAAACGGAAATTAAAGGAGCTAAATAATTTCTTTAAACTGAGGATTCAGGCTTTCGATAAAAGAGGAAATTTCAGTTGTTCCTGTTTTCTTTTCCGCTGAGGTAATGAACATCTGAGGTAATTCTTCCCAAGTCTTTTTCATTTCAACTTTATAAGAACCAATATTTTTGGCAAGCTCTACTTTTCCTAGTTTATCAGCTTTGGTAAATACCATTACAAAAGCAATGCCTTTTTCGGCTAGCCAATGCATGAATTCCTGGTCAATTGCTTGAGGTTTATGTCTAGCATCAATTAATACAAATAGACACATAAGGTTAGTTCTGTTAAGCAGATAATCGCTTATCATATCGTGAAAATCTGCTCGTATTGCTTTAGGAACCTTTGCATATCCAAATCCTGGTAAATCCACTAGATACCATTCTTTATTAATAATAAAATGATTGATGAGCTGAGTTTTTCCAGGTCTTCCGGAAGTTTTAGCTAAATTCTTATGGTTTACTAAAGCATTTATTAAAGATGATTTTCCAACATTAGACCTTCCAATAAAAGCATATTCTGCCATTTTGGGTGCAGGACATGTTTTGTAATCAGTATTACTAATTACAAATTCAGCAGTTTTAATTTTCATGATTATTTAAAATTTATCGTCCAAGAATTTCAGTACAATTTTACTGAATTCTTCAGGATGTTCCCACATTGCAGCATGCCCACATAATGGCATCCAATGCAGCTCAGAGTTAGGTAATAACTTATGAAACTCATTTGCAACTGGTGGAGGGGTAACTTTATCATGCTCTCCCCAGATTAAACAAACTGGCATTTTAAAGTCAGGTAAGTCCTTTGCCATGTTATGTCTTATTGCTGATCTGGCATATCCTAATAATTTAAGGGTAGAGATTCTATTTGTGGCAATTTCAAATACTTTGTCTACTAATTCATCAGTAGCTACTTTAGGGTCATAAAATACTTCTTCTGTTTTTTTTCTTATATAGTCTTTGTCTCCTCTTCTTGGAAAAGAATCCCCCATTGCGCTTTCATATAATCCTGAACTACCTGTTAGTACCATCCCCTCTACCATTTCTGGGTGTTCTTTTGAAAAGATAAGAGCAATATGTCCTCCCATTGAATTTCCAAGCAGTATTGCTGATGAAAGTCCAACGTGATTCATAAAGTCGTATAAGTAATCGCTTAAGGATTTTACAGAAACTTTAAGGATACTTCCTTCAAAAAGTTTGAGGTCCAAACCGTAAACCTTGTATTCTTTAGAGATAAAATCAACCATCTCGCCAAAGTTCTCAACCCCACCCATTAAACCATGTAATAGTATGATAGGTTTCCCTCCGTCTCCTTCTTCAAGCCATTTGAATTTTCCTTCTTCCTTAACCATATAAGTTCTGATTTTAATCTACAAAGAAACGAAAATATTTGTTAACCACAATAACTAGTACGGAATACAGTAAAAATAGTAGTTAGTGGGTTAAGTTATCAACAAAGTGGTACAGAGTGGTATAAAGTGGGATTTATACCTATATTAGCACCCAGATTCAAAGTAAAATATAGTGATAAATGTAATAGGAACATACGAATGTAAAGCGGACGCCAAAGGGCGTGTGATGTTTCCTGCTGCCCTGAAAAAGCAATTGAAAGATGTATTAGGAGATGGATTTGTGATTAAAAGATCAGTATTCAATAAATGCTTGGAAATACATCCTATGTCAGAATGGGAAAAAGTGGTTGCTCAAGTTAGCAAGTTGAATAGGTTTGTTAAAAAGAATAATGATTTTATAAGATCGTACATGTCAGGTTTAAAAGTAGTGGAAGTTGATGGTGCTGGACGATTCTTAATCCCTAAAGATTTATTTGGCTTTGCTGATTTGCATAAAGAGTTGGTGTTATCATCTTCAGTAAATATGATTGAAATTTGGGATAAAGATAAGTATGAGGAATCTGTAGCCCAGACATTAGTAGATTTTGGAAATCTGGCTGAGGATGTGATGGGAAATCAGCACCAAAATGAGTCGGATGGAATATCATAATCCAGTATTATTAAACGAATGTATTCAAGGGCTAGCCATTAAACCTACAGGGATTTATGTTGATGTTACTTTTGGTGGTGGCGGACATTCTAAATTGATTCTAAAAAATCTTGACAGAGGTAAGTTGTATGCTTTTGATCAAGATAAAAATGCTCATGAAAACGCATTATCTGGAGATGGATTTAAATTAATAAATGCCAATTTCAGACACTTAAAGAATTTTTTAAGAATGGAAGGGGTGCGTAAAATTGATGGTTTATTGGCCGATTTAGGTGTTTCTTCTCATCAGTTTGATGTTGCTGAAAGAGGTTTTTCTACTCGTTTTGATGGAGAGTTGGATATGCGAATGAATACAAATTCTCCTTTATCAGCTAAACAGGTGGTGAATGAATATGGTCAGCAGGATTTAGCCAACATCTTATTTAAATATGCTGAACTCAGAAATTCTAGAGCTATTGCAAGAGAGATTGTAAACGCAAGAGAAATTGAAACTATTGTAACTACCAATCAATTAATTGATGTGGTAGGACATATGGTTCCTGAGAAAAATAGAAATCAGTTTTTGGCGCGTATTTTTCAAGCTATCCGTATTGAGGTTAATGATGAGATGAAGGCTTTGGAAGAGATGCTTTTGGATGCTGTAGATATGTTGAATGAGGGAGGTCGTTTAGTCGTAATGTCATATCATTCTTTGGAGGATAGAATGGTTAAAAATTTAATGAAAAAAGGGAATATTGAGGGAGTTTTAGAAAAAGATTTTTTTGGGAATCCTATTAAAGATTTAAAAGAAGTAACTCGAAAAGTAATCGTAGCAAATAAAGAACAGATAATGGAAAACACGAGAGCTAGAAGTGCAAAATTACGAATAGCTGAGAAAGGATAAATGAGTGTTGTTAAAGAAAATACAAGTTCATTACTTTCTTTATTGAGAGGTGAGTTTATTACCGATCAGGGAAATCAAAAATATATCCCATTATTATTATTTATTGTGTTGTTAATCTTGTTAAATATTAGAATTTCTTTTCGTGCTGAACACTTACTAAAAGAGTCTATATCTTTAGAAGAAGAGGTTGCTGATTTGCGTTTGGTTTATATTACAACAAAGTCGGACTTGATGAGTATGTATAGACGGTCTGTTATTGAAGAAATTGTTGCGGATAAAGGCCTTGCTACATCTTTAATACCACCCATTATTATTGAAATAGGTAATGATTAAGAAAGTAAAAAAAAATAACAATAGAATTACGGGACTTTACCTAGTTATAGTGTTTATTGCATTTGGTGTAGTTGCTAAAATTGTAAAAGTACAGCAGTTTAGTTTAGCTATTAATACAAGCAGTCAGCCAAGGTATTTTACTGTTGAAGCGCCTAGAGGAAATATAATTGCTGATGATGGTGCATTACTGGCAATTTCTATGCCACTTTATGATGTGCGTTTGGATATGAGTGTGATGAATAAGACCTTATTTAATTCGGGTGTTATTGAGCTTTCTGTTTTGTTAGCTCAGCTATTTAAAGATAAAACTCCTGCGGAATATGAATTGTTTTTAAGAAATTCAAAACAAGCTAAAAAGAACAAATATATTTTATTACAAAACAAGGTAACCCACAATGAGCTAAATGCCTTGAAGAAAATGCCAATACTCGAATTGGGACAAAATAAAGGAGGATTAATTGCTGAGCAAAGGCCCAATAGAGAAAAACCATTTGGTTTGTTAGCTCAAAGGACAGTAGGCGTGTTAAGAGGTGTTAATCCTGTAGGTATTGAAAGGGCGTATAATCAAACTCTTTCAGGTGTTGACGGAATACATCTTAAAAGAAAAATTGCAAAAGGAATTTGGGTGCCACAAGATGCTGAAGGTAATAGATTGCCTAGAGCAGGGAATAATGTAGTGACCACCATTAATACGGATATGCAAGATGTAGCAGAAAAAGCATTGGAAAATACGCTTATTAATAATAATGCAGATTGGGGTTGTGTAGTATTGATGGAAGTTGCCACTGGGGAAGTGAAAGTGATTGCTAATCTTAAAAAACAAGCAGATGGTAGTGTGAGTGAAAACTTCAATTACGCTATGGCAAAGCATGTTTCTCCAGGTTCAACCTTTAAGTTAGCTTCTATAATTGCAGGCTTAGAAGATGGGTTTTTTAAAGTTGAAGATTCTGTTAGAACTTATGGAGGAAAGTTTTCTTTCTATGATAGAGTGATGATGGATTCTAAATTAGGAGTATATGATAATATCACAATTAAAAATGCATTTATAAATTCCTCCAATGTTGGTATTTCTCGTATCATTTTTGACAACTATAAAAGTAATACTACTGCATTCACTGACAGGATTTATAAGATGGGGTTGAGCACTCCTTTGGAATTGGAATTACCCTTCCCTAACAATTTAAAATCCCCTATTCCTAATAAGGGAGGTTGGTCGGGGGTTACGCTTCCCTGGATGTCGATAGGCTATGAAATGCAGTTAACACCAATACACATGCTTACTTTTTACAATGCCATTGCGAATCAAGGTAAAATGGTAAAACCAATTTTTACATCTGCTATTAGTCGTGACGGAAAAATAATTGAAAAGCATACTACTCAAGTAATAAATCCTACTATTTGTTCGAAGTCTACAATTGAAGCGGTAATACCTTTACTAATTGGTGTGGTGGAAGAAGGAACAGCTAAAAATATTAGAACTAATAATTACCTGATTGCAGGAAAAACAGGTACGACAGTAATTAATTTTAATAATCGAGCTGAGGGAGAAGAAAAGGAATATCAAGCTTCTTTTGCTGGCTTCTTTCCTGCCGATAACCCAAGGTACTCTTGCATAGTAGTGATAAATAATCCTAGAGAAAATGGACATTATGGAGGTTCGGTTGCGGCTCCAATATTTAAGGAGTTGGCTGACAAAGTATATGCTTCTGATATGAGTATTCATAAGGCTTTGCAGCAATCAGATGTAGTGGTAAGTTTACCTAAAGTGAAGCAAGGACATGTTGAGGATGCAAATAATGTATTAGCAAATTTTAATATAAATAGAATAGTAACCCATGAGCCGTGGATGGTTGCTAGTACTACAAAAACAGAGGTGTCATTAGAAGCTAGAAAAATAGAAAGAGATCTGAGAAATGGGAATATGCCTGATTTAAGAGGAATGGGAATTCAAGATGCTATTTACTTGTTAGAATCGTACGGATTAGTTGTTGAAATTACGGGGAGTGGATCAGTACAATCTCAATCAATTTCAAAAGGAAATAAGTTTATAAAAGGAAGTCTAATTAAATTAGAATTGGCCTAATGAATTTACAGGAATTATTATATAAAGTAAGTTTTGTAAAAATCATTGGGACTACTAATGTTGAGGTGATTGATATTGCTTTTGATTCAAGAAAAGTGAAAGCAACTTCTTTGTTTGTTGCCTTAAAAGGAACTCAGTCAGATGGACATACTTATATCTCACAAACGATAAATGCAGGTGCCAAAGTTATTGTATTGGAGGATATGCCTCTCAAATTGGATGATAATATTACCTATGTAAAGGTGGAGGACTCCAATATTGCTTTGGGAATTATAGCTGCTAATTTTTATGATAATCCTTCCGAAAAAATAAAACTAGTAGGGGTAACAGGTACAAATGGGAAAACAACTATTGTGAGTTTGTTAACACAACTGTTTTCTATAATGAATGTAAAGGTTGGAATGCTCTCCACTATTCAGAATAAAATTATAGATAAAATTATCCCATCTACTCATACTACTCCTGATGCTTTGCAAATTAATTTGTTATTAAATGAGATGATTGTTCAAGGCTGTGAGTATTGTTTTATGGAAGTAAGTTCTCATGCTATTTTCCAAGGCAGGATTTCAGGAATACACTTTACTGGAGGTGTTTTTACCAATCTTACTCAGGATCATTTGGACTATCATAACAGCTTTGCTGAATACAGAGATGTGAAAAAATCATTTTTTGATGGATTGCCAAAATCAGCTTTTTCACTTACAAATAAAGATGATAAAAATGGCATGAAAATGCTTGAAGGGACGAAAGCCCAAAAATGTACTTATTCATTAAAATCGGTTTCGGACTATAAATGTAGGGTGCTCGAAAATCAGTTTGAAGGAATGTTGTTAAGCATAAATAAGGTGGATATTTGGGTGAAGTTGATAGGAGATTTTAATGCCTACAATTTGCTTTCAGTTTATGCAGTTGCTAATCAGTTTGCTTTTGAAGACCATGAAGTACTTACAGCCTTGAGTATGCTTACATCACCTGAAGGAAGATTTCAATACTTACAATCAGAAGAAAAAATTACGGCAATAGTTGATTATGCGCATACAGATGATGCGCTTAAGAATGTACTCGCTACTGTTAATAATATTAGAACAAATACTGAGCAGTTGATAACGGTAGTAGGTTGTGGTGGCGATAGAGATAAAACTAAACGTCCTTTAATGGCGGCTCTCGCTTGTAATTTAAGCAACCAAGTTATCCTTACTTCTGATAATCCAAGAAGTGAAAATCCAGATGCAATTATTGAAGATATGATGCAAGAACTTGATCCTGTACAAAAGAAAAAAGTATTGGTAATTATCGACAGGAAACAAGCTATAAAAACAGCTTGCCGTCTAGCTAATGCAAATGATATTGTATTGGTGGCAGGAAAAGGACACGAAAAATATCAAGAAATTAATGGTGAAAAATTTCCATTTGACGATTTAGAAGAACTTAAACAATCATTAAATATAATTAAACAATAATGCTATACTATTTATTCGAATACTTACAAAATACTTATGATTTTCCTGGAGCAGGACTGTTTCAGTATATTTCATTTCGTGCAGCAATGGCAATTATCACCTCCCTTATAGTGTCTTTAGTTTTTGGGGGTAAGATTATCAATATAATCCGTAATAAACAGATTGGAGAACAAGTAAGAGAATTAGGTTTGGCAGGTGAGGAAAGTAAAAAAGGAACGCCAACTATGGGTGGTTTGATCATATTAGCAGCTATTCTTATTCCTACACTATTATTTACTAAATTGGATAATATATATATCATTATTATGATTGTTTCCACTCTTTGGCTAGGTGCAATTGGTTTTATTGATGACTATATCAAAGTGTATAAAAAAGATAAAGAAGGCCTTGCTGGTAGGTTTAAGATTTTAGGTCAGGTTGGTATTGGTTTAATTGTTGGTTTGGTAATGGTTTTTCATACTGATATTGTGGTAAAAGAGGATGTTAAATCATCCACAGAAACTGAAATAATTGGTTCGGTTGATTTAGCTCAGAAATCTTCAAGAACAACAACTCCTTTCTTTAAGAATAATGAATTTGACTATCAAGACTTAACTTCTTGGATGGGAGATTCTGCAAAAGATTACGCTTGGATATTTTTTATTTTGATAGTGGTAATTATCGTAACAGCAGTTTCTAATGGAGCAAATATGACGGATGGATTAGATGGCTTAGCCACAGGGACATCAGCAATAATTGGTGCCACACTTGCCCTATTTGCCTATGTGTCTGGTAATATAATTGCTGCCGATTATTTGAATATAATGTATATTCCCAATACAGGAGAATTGGTGATTTATATGTCTGCTTTTGTAGGAGCTTGTGTAGGTTTTATGTGGTATAATTCATATCCAGCTCAAGTGTTTATGGGTGATACGGGCTCTTTGGCTTTAGGCGGTATTATTGCGGTAGTTGCTATCCTAATTCGTAAAGAATTACTCATTCCTATTTTGTGTGGGATATTTTTGATTGAAAATGTATCAGTAATGCTACAAGTAGGTTATTTCAAATACACAAAAAAGAAATATGGTGTTGGGAAGCGTGTCTTTAAGATGGCTCCATTGCATCATCATTACCAGAAATTAGGAATGCACGAAAGTAAAATTGTGACTAGGTTTTGGATCGTTGGAATCATGTTAGCAGTTATAACAATAGTTACTTTAAAACTGAGGTAATGGCAAAAAGAATGGTCGTGCTAGGTGCAGGAATTAGTGGAGTTGGGGCGGCTGTTTTAGCAAAGAAGAAAGGATTTGATGTTTTTGTTTCGGATAAAGGAACAATTACGGATGAAAATAAAGCAGTTCTTTTAAATAATGAGATTGAGTGGGAGGAACAAAAGCATTCATCAGCAAGAATTTTAAATGCGGATGAGGTGATTAAAAGTCCTGGAATTCCTGATAATGTAGATTTGCTTCAGCAATTAATTGCAAAAGAGATTTCAGTAATTTCTGAAATTGAATTTGCTTTTAGATATACTAAAGCAAAAATTGCGGCTATTACAGGAAGTAACGGAAAAACAACAACTACTTTACTGCTAGGGCATGTGCTGAAAAGTGCAGGATATGATGTGCTAGTTGCAGGAAATGTAGGTGTTGGTTTTGCACTTTCTTTAGCTGAACGTGATTATGATTATATCATTTTGGAATTGAGTAGTTTTCAGTTGGATGGAATACAGAACTTCAGAAGTGATGTATCGATATTACTGAATATTACTCCTGATCATTTGGATAGATATGATTATAAACTGGAGAATTATGCTGCATCAAAATTCAGGATTACAGAAAATCAAACTAAGCAAGATGTACTAATTTATAATGCAGATGATGCAATGATGGAGCTAATAATAACAAAAGCAAAAAAACTCCCTATCTCATTAACAACTAAGCAAAAAGAAGGAGGATTTTACAATAACAATAAAATAATAATTAATTTAAATAATAATACTATGACTATGCAAGAACTAGCTCTACAAGGCAGGCACAATATTTTCAATTCAATGGCAGCCGCTATGGCCGCAAGAGTTTTTGAAGTAAAGGATACGGTTATTCGTCAAGCAATGATTGATTTCCAAAATGTTGAACATAGATTGGAATACGTACTTACAGTACATGGTATCGATTTTATTAACGATTCAAAAGCAACTAATGTAAATGCTTGTTGGTATGCTCTTGAAAGCATGACTAAAGATGTTGTATGGATAGTTGGTGGTGTAGATAAAGGTAATAATTATGCTGAGTTAACTGAAATGGTTGATAAAAAGGTAAAGGCAATTATTTGTTTAGGAGAAAATAATGAAAATATTATTAAAGCTTTCAAAGGAAAAGTAGAAATTATTGTTCAGGCGTCAAATATGCAAGAGGCTGTAAATCAATCTTATGCATTAGCGAATAAGCATGATGTTGTTTTGTTGTCACCAGCTTGTGCAAGTTTTGATTTATTTGCTAATTATGAGGATAGAGGTTTGCAGTTTAAAAAACAAGTTCGTAATCTTTAAATGAGCTCTTGGATAAAAAATATCAATTTAGAGGGAGATAGAACAATTTGGGGAGTAGTCCTTGCTTTGTCTTTATCCTCTGTATTAGTAGTTTATAGTACTGCTGGTTGGCATTTTTTATTTAGTCATATTACTAAATTATTACTGGGTTTGTTTGCTATATATGTTGTTCATAAAATTAAGTTTAAGTATTTTTCAAAACTAGGACAGCTTGGATTTCTATTTAGTTTGTTTTTACTGGTGCTAGTTTTACTAATAGGAGTAAGTGTTAACGGAGCGTCAAGGTGGTTGCAAATTGCAAATCTTCAATTTCAACCTTCTGATATAGCTAAGTTAGCGATACTCGTCTATATGGCAAGACAGATTAGTAAGCAAAGGGATTATCTACATGATTTTAAGGAATTATTTTGGCATGTTTTAGGACCTTTAATTTTGGTGTGTTTTTTAATTTTACCAAATAATTTTTCTACAGCAGCATTGGTGTTTATTAATGGTTTGGTGCTGATGTTTGTTGGGAAAATTCGTATTAAATTTATTGCGGCAATTATAGGTTTTGCTTTTGTAGGAGCGCTTACTATTTATGGGACTGCCAAATTTACTTCTTTAGGAACAAAAATTATGCCAAGATCCGCTACTTGGGTAAGTCGTATTGATAGTTTTTTTATTGATGCAAAGGGAGATGAGCAAACAAAAGATTTTCAGCAAACACAAGCATTGGTAGCCATACAAAATGGAGGAATGACTGGCATGGGTCCAGGAAAAAGTACCCAAAGAAATATTTTGCCTTATTCATCATCCGATTTTATTTATGCAATTATTATTGAGGAGTATGGTTTGTTTGGAGGTGTATTAGCTTTGTTGTTTTATTTGATTTTAATGTTCAGAGCCATTAGAATTGCATTGAGAGTGGAGAGTTTATTTGGTAGTTTACTAACTATAGGTTTAATGTTTTCATTAGTTTTTCAAGCCTTGATAAATATGTTAGTTTCGGTAGAAGTATTGCCAGTAACAGGGCAAACCCTTCCGCTTATCAGTATGGGAGGAACCTCAATTGTATTTTCGTGTATTGCAATTGGAATCGTATTGAGTGTAAGCAGAGATGCAACGGATAGAAAGTATGAAAAAGCTTAAAGTAATCATTAGCGGAGGTGGTACGGGAGGACATATCTTCCCTGCCCTAGCAATTGCAAAAGCAATAGAAAAAAAAGTAGATAAAGTAGAGTTTTTATTTGTTGGTGCTGAGGACAGAATGGAAATGGAAAAAATTCCAGCAGCAGGATATAAAATTGTTGGACTTTGGATTAGTGGCTTACAACGGAACTTGAGTAGACGTAATTTATTATTTCCTTTTAAGGTGGTAAGTAGTTTGATAAAAGCAAGAAAAATTATTAAACAATTTAAACCTGATTTAGCAATTGGAACTGGTGGTTATGCTAGTGGTCCTTTACTTTTTGCAGCTGCTAATAATGGGGTGCCGTCACTTATTCAAGAGCAAAATTCTTATCCAGGAATTACCAATAAAATTTTAGCAAAATATGTTCAAAAGGTTTGTGTTGCTTACGATAATATGGAGAGATTTTTTGGAAATGAAAAATTGATTATTACAGGTAACCCTATCCGTGAGGATATTTTAAGTTTTGATACGAAAGTTAAGGAAGGTAGAAAGCTATTTAATATAGATGTTTCAAAACCAACTGTTTTGGTTGTAGGCGGTAGTTTAGGTGCACGTACAATAAACAATGCTATTGCTGAAAATATAGCTGATTTTAAAACGGCTAACGTTAATTTAATTTGGCAAACAGGAATCTCTTTTCAGGATCAAGCTAAAGAAATTACTAATAAGGTTGGTGTGGATGGAATACAGGCGTATCCTTTTATAAAAGATATGGATTTAGCTTATGCTGCTGCTGATATTATTGTTTCTCGTGCTGGAGCAATTGCTATTTCAGAATTGTGTTGTGTAGGTAAGCCAATTATCTTGGTTCCTTCTCCTAATGTATCCGAAAATCATCAGTATAAAAATGCACAATCATTGGTTAATAAGAATGCTGCTTTACTTGTTAAGGATAGGGATGCAAGTCGTAAACTTGTACTTATTCTGCTGGAGTTATTATCAGATAGTAGTAAGCAAGAAAAGTTAAGTGATAATATTAAAAAATTAGCTGTGAAAGATGCAGCAGATAGGATAGCAGAAATTGCATTGGGTTTAATAAAATGAACATAGATTTATACAAACATATTTACCTAATTGGTGTTGGAGGTATTGGAATGAGTGCTTTGGCACGCTATTTTAATGCTAAGGGGAAACAGGTTTGTGGTTATGATAAAGTACAATCAGATTTATGTCTTGAACTGGAAAGAGAAGGAATCAAAATTTATTACAAAGATGCAATAGAAAATATCCCACAATACATACAAGAAGCTAATTATAATGAAATTTTAGTTATTTATACTCCTGCAATTTCTGAGGAAAATTTAGTGTTAAATTATTTTAAGGATAAAGGATTTAAGTTACACAAAAGAGCTGAGGTGTTAGGGATGATAAGCAAAGAATCCTTTACTATTGCAGTTGCAGGTACACATGGTAAAACAACAACTTCAGCAATTTTGGCTCATATTTTGAATCATGCAGGGAAGCAATCTACTGCCTTTTTAGGAGGTATAAGTAAAAATTATAATACAAATTTGTTGTTAGCTGAAAAAGGAAATATTCTTATTGTGGAAGCAGATGAATACGATAAGTCTTTTTTGC
The DNA here is from genome assembly GCA_014384505.1 of Cryomorphaceae bacterium. Lineage (GTDB taxonomy): Bacteria > Bacteroidota > Bacteroidia > Flavobacteriales > BACL11 > UWMA-0277. The sequence continues at coordinate 14,264 of JACNFT010000104.1, forward strand.
AATTAAAACCTGATGTAGCGATTATCACTTCTGTGGATGCTGATCATTTGGATATTTATAAGGATAAACAAGATTTACATAATGCATTTAAGCAGTTTGCATCTCAAATCAAACCTAATGGTTTATTATTGTTGGAGGATTCCATAACGATTGATTTTCCGACTCCTGATCAAGGTATGAAGTTGACTTATTCAGCAGTAAATAAAGCGGATTATTCAGCTGAAAATATAAAAGTGAAAGAAGGTAAAATGGTTTTTGATTTGATAGCTATGGATATTATGCCAGGAATGACATATGAAAAAAAGCAAGAAGGATTATCATTTATTTTACCAGGAATACACAATGTGAGTAATGCTATTGCCGCTTCAGCAGTTGCCTGTTATTTAGGTCTTTCTTGTGAAGATGTTGTAAGGGGATTAGCTACTTTTAAAGGAGTAAATAGAAGATTTGATGTTCATATCAATACTCAAGAATTAGCTTATGTTGACGATTATGCACATCATCCTCAAGAAGTAAGTGCCACAATAAATGCAGCAAAACTTTTATTTCCTAATCGAGAGATTACTGTAGTATTTCAACCGCATTTATTTTCCCGTACTAAGGACTTTGCTCAAGAGTTTGCAGTTTCTTTGTCTTTAGCCGATCAGCTTATTTTGTTGGATATTTATCCTGCAAGAGAATTGCCAATTGAGGGTGTAAACGCTAGGATGTTGTTGGATTTGTGTACCAGTCCGAAAAAAGAAACATGTAGTAAACAGGAGTTATTAAAAATATTGCAAGGAGAAAATTTAGATGTGTTGCTTACACTAGGAGCTGGTGATATTGGTACTTTGGCGCAACCCATAAAACATTTGCTTAACTAATGAAAAAGGTATTGCAAATATTAAAGTGGGGAATGCTATTATCTTTGATGGTTGTTGTTTTGTCGTTTACAAATCAAATGCAAAATAAGCAAATGGTTTTCTTAAATCAAATCAATATTGAAGTGTCAGAAGATAAATTTATGACCGAGCAGGTTGCATTAAAATATATTGAAGAACAGGATTTTAATTTTGATAGTGTTGCTCTTTCAAATTTTTATATGAACGAATTGGAAATAGCTTTTTTGCGGCATCCAGCTATTAAAAATGCGGAAGTATACAGTAATCAAGAAGGTGTGATTAATATTAACTTACAACAAAGAAAGGCAGTAGTTCGTATTAAAACTGATAATGCCGATTATTATTTGGATGAACAAGGAATGAAAATGCCTTTATCAAGCGAATATACACCAAGAGTTTTGGTTGTAACTGGAGAGGTAAATGAGTCGAAACATTTAAGTGTTTTTAGTTTTATAGAAATAATAAATAAGGATATATTTTGGAAATCACAAATTACTCAGGTGCATTTTAGCAATAATGAAGTAATCATTATCCCAAGAGTAGGTAGTCAGAAAATACATTTTGGAACACTTACAGATGTGAATAAAAAATTAGGAAACTTATATCAGTTTTATAAACAAGCAATGCCTGTTAAAGGTTGGCAAACTTATAGTGAGATTAGTTTAGCATATAATAATCAAATTATTTGTACAAAAAAATAAGAAATGGAAGAGAGCAATCAACATATAAATACAGGGGATTACATAGTAGGTCTTGATATTGGGACCACCAAAATATCTGTTATGATTGGTAGGAAAAATCAGTATGGTAAGTTAGAGATATTAGGCACGGGTAGAGCTGTTTCTAATGGAGTATCTAGAGGAATTGTAGCTAATATTGATAAAACTGTTGATTCAATAAAAGAGGCAATTACTGAGGCAAAGAAAAAATCAGGAATTGAAATTGATGAGGTTTTTGTCGGTATTGCTGGTCAGCACATAAAAAGCTTACAGCATAGAGGAGAATTGGTTAGAGATAATATTGAGATTGAGATTGAAAAAGCCGATATTGATAAGTTGAAATCCAATATGTTTAAGCTAATTACTATTCCAGGAGAGGAAGTAATTCATGTTATCCCTCAGGAATATACTGTGGATGGTGAGGATGGAATACAAGACCCCAAAGGTATGGCTGGCGTAAAATTAGAGGCTAATTTTCATGTAATTACTGCTCAAGTTGGTGCTGTGCGTAATATAATTAGATGCGTAGAAAAAGCAGGTTTAACACCTAAAGAATTAGTGCTAGAACCATTTGCTTCAGCAGTTGCTACCTTGGATGAAGATGAGTTAAGAGAAGGAGTTGCTTTGGTAGATATTGGTGGTGGAACAACTGATGTAGCTATCTTTCTAGACAATATTATTCGTCATACTGCAGTAATTCCCTTTGGTGGGAATGTAATTACTAAGGATATTAAAACGGGTTTGTCTATTTTAGAAAAGCAGGCAGAGTTATTGAAAATAAAATTTGGTTCAGCAATGTACACAGAGGATCAGGAAAATGTAATGGTCTCAATTCCAGGATTAAGAGGACGGGAGCCAAAGGAAATAGCGGTAAAGAACTTATCAGAAATTATCGGAGCTCGTTATAAAGAAATTATTGACTTGGTATATCATCAGATTAAAGTTTCGGGATATGAAAATAAATTGATGACCGGAATAGTAATTACTGGTGGTGGAGCGCAAATAAGAAACCTTAAGCAATTAGTTGCTTTTGTTACTGGCAAGGAAACTCGAATTGGTTATCCTAACGAACACTTAGGAAGCGAGTCAAAGGATACTGTGGTTAGCCCAATGTATGCAACAGGTGTAGGTTTAGTTCTTAAGGGTTTTGAGCATGCAGAATATACTAATGCTCCAAAAAAAGTAGCGGTTCCTGTTATAAAAGAAGCAGTAGATGTAGAACAAAGTATTGAACCAACCTTGATGGATAGAATTTCAGGATGGTTTACAGAAGAAAATATAGATTAATAAATTAATTTTAAAAAAGAAAATTATGAGCGCAATTGACTTAGGAATGGATTTCCAAATGCCAAAAAATCAATCGTCACAAATAAAAGTGATGGGTATTGGAGGTGGAGGTAGTAATGCTGTAAATTACATGTTCGAACATGGAATTAAAGGAGTAGATTTTGTGATCTGTAATACAGATGCACAAGCTCTTGAAGCAAGTCCAGTGCCAATTAAAATTCAGTTAGGAGCTAACTTAACAGAAGGTTTAGGTGCAGGTTCTAATCCTGAAGTAGGTAGAAGAGCAGCTGAAGAAAGTGCTGATAGAATTATTGAACTTTTAGATGCCAACACTAAAATGTTGTTTTTAACTGCTGGTATGGGAGGTGGTACTGGTACAGGTGCTGCTCCTGTAATTGCTGAAATTGCGCGTGAAAAAGGAATTCTTACTGTAGGAGTTGTTACCAATCCGTTTTCTACTGAAGGAGGTTATCGTAAGCAATATGCTGAAGATGGTTTAGCCGAATTAAAAAAATATGTTGACACTTTATTAATTATTAATAATGATAAGTTGATTGAAGTATATGGTGACCTTACTTTTACCCAAGCGTTCGGAAAAGCAAATGAGGTATTGAATACTGCTACAAAAGGAATTGCTGAAGTAATTTCACAACATTTATTAGTTAATATTGACTTAAATGATGCTCGTAAGGTATTAGAGAATAGCGGTACCGCTGTAATGGGACAAGCAATTGCAGTAGGAGAAAATAGAGCTATTGAGGCTGTAATGGGAGCTTTGGATTCCCCACTATTAAATGATAACGATATTACTGGAGCTCAGCAAGTATTATTAAAAATAGTAACCGGTAGTGGTGATGATGAAATTAAAATGTCAGAGCTATTCAAAATTAAAAATAAAATACAAGAAGCAGCAGGTAGAAATGTAAACATTATTGAGGGTATTGGTATTGACCCTGAATTAGGTGCTGCAGTAAGTGTAACGGTTGTCGCAACAGGTTTTGAGGAAAAAAGAAAACCAAAAGGGACAACTATTGTTGGTTTGGATGAAGGAGATTTTAAAGTTAGTGATAAGACTGAATCTTCTTTGAGCATTGAGCCTGTTGTAGATTTATTGTCAAATGACAGTCCTCAGCACATTTTGGACTTGGAAGAGGAAGAATATATTGCTCCAATTGATGAGTTAATGACCTTTGGAATGCCTGAGGCAGTTCAGACAATCCCTCAAATTGAGGAAAATAAAAAAATAGTTTTTGAGTTGAATATTGATGAGGAAGAAGAAACTCCTGATCAAGTAATTAGTTCTATTCTACAGGAAGAGCCAAAAGTAGAAATGAAGACTGTTGTCTTAGAAATGGATGATGAGCAAGAAGTTGAGACATTAAGAACTTTGGATAGCAATCCTAAAGTTAGTTCAGATAATATGAAAGTTGAGGCTAGGGAGCGTGAAAACAGGTTACGGGCTATTTCGCAGCAGTTGCGCACACCTTCAGGTTTAACGAACCTTGAAGATATACCTGCTTATAAGCGTAATGAAATTGAGTTAGATGTAACTTCTCATTCAGCTGAAAATGAGATATCAACTTATACTTTAAGTGACGGAAAAAATAATTCTACTGAATTAAAGCAAAACAATTCTTTTTTGCACGATAATGTAGATTAACGATATGTAATTAGACTGTTGGTTTTTATTGAAAAGC
>JACNFT010000104.1:19839-27433 GCA_014384505.1 Cryomorphaceae bacterium
CATAGCAGGAGTATCTTCTTTTATTTCAGCAATAACACATTCAGTCGTCAATAACATTCCTGCAACTGAGGCTGCATTTTCTAGTGCTATTCTAACCACTTTTGCTGGGTCAATAACGCCTGCCTTGTAAAGGTTTTCATATACTTCAGTTTTGGCATTAAAACCAAAATCACCTTTTCCTTCACGCACTTTAGCAACAATTACACTTCCTTCTAATCCTGCATTCTCTACTATTTGTCTAAGTGGTTCTTCAGCAGCTCGGGTAATAATATTAATTCCTGTTTGCTCGTCATCATTATCCCCTTTTAGTTTAGCTAATTTATCAGTTGCTCTTATAATAGCAACTCCACCTCCAGGAACAATTCCTTCTTCCACTGCAGCTCTAGTAGCAGCTAATGCATCATCTACTCTATCTTTCTTTTCCTTCATTTCTACTTCAGTAGGTGCCCCAACATACAATACAGCAACTCCACCTGCTAATTTTGCTAATCTTTCTTGTAGTTTTTCTTTATCATAGTCAGATGTACTACTTTCTATTTGTGCTTTTATTTGGTTGATTCGTGCTTTAATAGTATTAGAATCTCCGGCACCATTTACTATTGTTGTATTGTCTTTGTTAATCGTAATTTTCTCAGCAGTACCAAGCATTTCTAAAGTAGTACTTTCTAATTTAAATCCTCTTTCTTCTGAAACTACTGTTCCGTTAGTTAATATGGCAATATCTTCTAGCATTGCTTTTCTTCTATCACCAAATCCTGGTGCTTTAACAGCAGACACTTTCAAGGCACCTCTTATTTTATTGACTACCAAAGTGGATAGTGCTTCTCCATCTACATCTTCAGCAATTATCACCAAAGGTCTTCCTGCTTTTGCAGTTTGTTCTAATATTGGTAATAAATCTTTCATTGCTGAAATCTTTTTATCATAGATAAGTATAAATGGGTTTTCCATATTTGCCTCCATCTTTTCAGCATCTGTAATAAAGTAAGGGGATAAATATCCTCTATCAAATTGCATTCCTTCCACAACCTCAACATGCGTTTCAGTTCCTTTTGCTTCTTCAACAGTGATAACTCCTTCTGTTTTTACTTTCTTCATTGCTTCAGCAATTAAAGAACCAATTACATTATCATTATTAGCTGATATGCTTGCTATTTGTTCTATCTTCTCATAAGAATTTCCTACTGCTTGTGCTTGACTTTTAATATCCTTAATCAACACCTTTACAGCTTTATCAATTCCTCTTTTTACATCCATAGGATTGGCGCCAGCAGCTACATTTTTTAAGCCTGCAGTAATTATTGCTTGTGCAAGTACTGTTGCAGTTGTTGTTCCGTCTCCTGCTAAGTCATTGGTATTTGAAGCTACTTCTTTAACCATCTGAGCTCCCATGTTTTCTACCACATCCTTTAATTCAATTTCTTTGGCTACAGTAACACCATCTTTTGTTATGATTGGCCCTCCAAAACTTTTTCCAATTACTACATTCCTTCCTTTTGGACCTAAAGTTACCTTTACAGCATTAGCTAAGGCGTCTACTCCTCTTTTTAATGCATCTCTTGATTCTGTATTAAATATTATATTCTTTGCCATGTTGTTTTATTTTATTATTGCTAAAATGTCAGTTTCTCTCATGATGAGATAATCCTCTCCCTCATGTTTTAATTCTGTTCCTGCATATTTCCCGTACAATACAGTGTCGCCAGCTTTCACAGTAATAGGATTATCTTTCGTTCCTTTTCCACATGAAATTACACTGCCTTTTTGTGGTTTTTCTTGTGCAGTATCTGGTATTATAATTCCTGATGCAGTAGTGGTTTCAGCTGCTGCTTGCTTTACAATTACCCTGTCAGCAAGAGGGATGATATTTATCTTTGCCATATTTATAATTTTATTAGTTGTTTATAATAATACTAAATGCATAAAGTGTGCCATAGTATTATCTGCCAAAATAAATAAATTTATGGCAGACTAAAAAAAATGCATCTAGTTTTATTTAAAACCTTTGTTCGGAATAGAATGTTGAATTGCTTATTAAAGCTAAAAGCTTACTTACTCTGCTTGCGTAGGATTGGCTGGTAAGTTAGGCATTACTGCATTGTCAATTTGCTCTTGTGCTTTTATTTCAATATTATCTTCAGTATTTTCTCTTGGAATAGCAAAGTTAGATAATAAGCTTAAAGAAATTAATGCGATAGCTAAAGTCCAAGTTGCTTTTTCTAAAAAGTCAGTTGTTTTTTTAGCACCCATAATTTGATTTCCACCACCTCCACCAAATGAAGATGATAATCCTCCACCTTTAGGATTTTGAACTAAGACAACTAATACTAATAGGATAGATGTTATGATGATAAGGATTGCAAAAATCGTGTACATTTTATTTTTCTTTTAATTTATTGATCAATTTAATTTGGTTTGCAAATAAACTATTTTTTTCTGGATATTTCAAACTTAATTTTGTGTAAGCTGAAATTGCTTTGTCATAATGGCCTTGCTCCAAGTAAACCTTAGCTAAAGTAGGAGTGACTAAGCTCTCATTTTCAATCAAACTATCCTTAGCTACATCCATAGGTTTAAAGAAAGTAGTCTTTTTGGGTTTGCTAATGCTTATCTTTTTATCAATAAAATTATCAATTAGCTGTTTTGTGTTGGGTTTAGGTGTTCTGTCAATTTTCTTAACTTTTGATAAAGCTAACCATTCTGAAAATGAGTGCTCTTCCTCTTTATCAAAAGCTAAAGGCTGTCCTATTGTTAAAGTAGCTTCTATTTTTTCACTTATATTCGCAATGACTGGTTGCTCAACTTTATTTAAGATAATAAGTTTAAAAAGTTGTTTTCTATCTAAAGCATAAGCAGCAGCTTTTTTTAATTGTCGGTTATAGCGAATGCTATCCGTATTTAAAAGTCCTTTGGTTATTAGTAATTGGGCAGTTTGATAATAGGGAAATTCTTGTGATAAGCCCTCTAGTTTCGCGACATCCTCACTAGCTATTAGATGTGGATTTTGAATATGTTGTGCTAAATTATCCATTACCAATTTACAAATGCTTTATTGAAAATGTCCTCAGCTAATTCCTTTGTTATTTCTTCTATTAGAAACTCTTCAACTGGCTCACCACTTTGCGGGTCTTTATCAGATAAATTTAATGAACCATCATAATCACGATAGCGACTAAAGGTATGTTCAAAATTATTTTCGGAATCTAAACTATTATTATAAGTTACTTTTACAGCAATAGTCAATCGGTTTTGACCAGCTGTTTCGTTAGCTTTAATTGCCATTGGCTTTATCTGATATTTGCTTATGTAACCGCTAAAGCTTAAGTCACTTTCATTTTCACTAAGGCTTAAATTAGTTTGCTCTAGCAACATATCTTTTAGTCTTTCTGTGAAAACTTGACTTAAAGAAGGTTGTACAGTAGCTGCCTTGTTGCTAAAGTAGTCTACCCATATTGTTTTGGCTTCTGTAGGAATTGAAGCACCCGTAAAAGAATAAATTCCACATGAAGTAAGGGAAATGCTAAGTAGAATTGTTAAAATTAGTTTCATTATAATCCGAATTCTTTTAGTTTTCTGTATAAAGTTCTTTCTGAAATTCCAAGTTCAGCTGCAGCATCTTTTCTTTTTCCTTTGTGTTTTAATAAGGACTTCTCAATCAATCTTTTCTCTTGTTCAAATAAGGATAAAGATTCTTCAACTTGAATTAACCCTGTTCTATTATTCTGATTTATCAGTATGCTAGTATCATCCTTTTCTTTAAACAGTGTATGATTTACCTTTTGCATTATTTCAGTGTTTCCTTGTTTCTGCATCAAGTCAAAAGTAATCTTTTTTAGTTCTGTTAAGTCCCTTTTCATATCAAAAAGTACTTTGTACAGGATTTCTCTTTCTGATAAATCGGCTTTATTTTTGTCCTCAAACTTAACTAATCCACCAGTTGAAATATTAGGTAATTGCTCTTGTAATTTATCAGCTGTTATCATTCTTTCTTCTTCAATAACTGAAAGTTGAGCTACAAAATTGCGCAATTGCCTAATGTTTCCTGGCCAGTTATAATCTTGGAGTATTTCTACAGCATCATCAGTAAGGCGTATTGGTGGTGTGTTGTATTGGTCAGCAAAATCAGCTGCAAATTTCCTAAATAATAAATAAATATCATCACCTCTTTTACGCAGAGGAGGTAATTGTATGCTAATGGTATTTAGTCTGTAATATAAATCCTCTCTAAATTTCCCTTGCTTAACGGCTTCCAATATATTTACATTTGTTGCTGCAATAATTCTAACATCAGTTTGTTGAGCTTTGGAAGACCCTACTTTAATAATTTCTCCATTCTCTAATACTCTTAATAATCTTGCTTGGGATGCCATTGGCAGCTCCCCTACTTCATCTAAGAATATAGTCCCTCCGTTTGCAGATTCAAAATATCCTTTACGACTATCGTGCGCTCCTGTGAAAGAACCTTTTTCGTGTCCAAATAATTCGCTATCAATTGTTCCTTCAGGTATAGCGCCACAATTTACAGCAATATAGGGTGCATGCTTTCTTTTACTATTCTGATGAATGATTTTTGGAATATTTTCTTTCCCAGTACCACTTTCTCCTACCACCAAAACTGAAATATCAGTAGGAGCGACTTGCAAGGCTACATCAATTGCTCTTGCTAGTTTTGGACAGTTCCCGATAATTCCAAATCTTTGTTTAGCTTGCTGATTATTCATATTTATATAACTTTACCTTTTAGAGTTGCTGATGTACAATCATCAATTTTCACCATTACATAATCGCCTAGTTTATGATTTCCTTTTTCAAATATCACTGCTGAATTATGAGTTGTTCTACCGTAAAAATGTTGGTCTGATTTTTTTGAATCTCCTTCAATCAAAACCTCAAAAGTTTTTCCTAATTTCTTTTTCATGTGCACTAAGGAATGTGTCAGTTGGTTTTTAATTATTTCAGCTAATCTTTTTTGTTTTAATTCTTTAGGGACATCATCTTCCATTCTTGAAGCAGGAGTATTTGGTCTAACAGAATATTTATACATATAACCAAAATCATAGGATACATAATCCATTAAAGAGAGTGTTTCTTTATGATCTTCCTCTGTTTCTGAGCAGAAGCCAATTATCATATCCATTGATATTGCGCAATCAGGAATCCTTTGCTTAATATCATCAATTAATTTAAAATATTTTTTTCTGTCGTATCCTCTGTTCATTAGTTTTAAGATGCGTGAGCTTCCAGATTGAACAGGTAGATGTATGTGATCACAGATATTATTATGTTTTGACATAGTATCAATCACTTCTACACCCATGTCTTGTGGATTAGAAGTTGAAAAACGAATCCTTAATTTAGGATTTACTTGAGCTACTTTGTCTAATAAATTCGCAAAATTTAAGCTATTTTCTTTTTCTGTGCTGCTTGCTTTCTTAAAATCTTTTTTAGCGCCACCTCCAAACCATAAATAGGAATCAACATTTTGTCCTAATAAAGTAATTTCCCTATAACCATTATTGAATAAATCTTGACATTCTTTTAGTATACTATCTGGATCCCTACTTCTTTCTCTTCCTCTAGTGTAAGGAACTACACAAAAGGTGCACATGTTGTCACACCCCCTAGTTATAGAAACAAATGCAGTAACTCCATTTCCTCCTAGCCTTACAGGGCTAATATCAGCATATGTTTCTTCTAAGGATAAAAAGACATTTACGGCTTTTCTTCCATCTTCTACTTTCGCAATAAGGTTAGGTAAATCTCGGTAAGAATCAGGACCAACCACAATATCTACTAATTTTTCTTCTTCTAAGAATTGTTCTTTCAAACGTTCGGCCATACAGCCTAAAACACCTACTAACATTCCTGGGTTTTTATCTCTTTTTATGGAATTATAGAATTCCAATCGTTTACGAACAGTGAGCTCAGCTTTTTCTCTTATTGAACACGTATTTACAAATACTAAATCAGCTTCCGTTATTTCTTTTGTTGTTGTAAAACCTTCATCAGCAAGTATTGAGGCTACAATTTCACTATCTGAAAAATTCATCTGACAACCGTAGCTTTCAATATACATTTTACGGCCGTTTTTTTTACTTCCAGATAACTGTAAAACCTGCCCTTGTTTATTTTCATCTACTTTTTTTTCTAACAGCTTTTCTATGTTCATTTTTGTGTATTTGAAATGCAAAAATAGTAAAAAACTGACAATGTGGCAGTGCTTTATTTTACTTATATTATAAATAATATAATGGAAACTGCCAAGTTTTTTCGATTTGTTTTATTCAAAAAAAGTTTCTTTAATTTGCACAACATTTATAAAACAGAACTTATGGCTAAAAATTTAGTGATTGTAGAATCACCTGCAAAGAAAAAGATAATACAAGGATTTTTGGGTAAAGACTTTGTTGTTGAGTCAAGTATTGGCCATATTAGGGATTTGCCTAAAAAAGGAGGAATGGCCATTGATATTGAAAATGGTTTTCAGCCTAATTATGTAATATCAGAAGATAAAACTAAAGTTGTAAGTCACCTTAAGAGTGTAGCAAAAAAAGCCGAAACGGTTTGGCTTGCAACGGATGAGGATCGGGAGGGAGAGGCAATTGCTTGGCATTTAACTGAGGCCTTAAAATTAGATGCAGCTACTACCAAAAGAATTGTTTTTCATGAGATTACAAAGAAAGCAATCACTAAGGCAGTTGAAAATCCTAGAGTGTTAGATATTAATTTAGTGAATGCGCAACAAGCTAGACGTGTATTAGATAGATTAGTAGGTTTTGAGCTTTCACCTGTGCTTTGGAGGAAAGTAAAGCAAGGATTATCGGCAGGTAGAGTACAATCAGTGGCTGTACGTTTAATTGTTGAGCGTGAAAGTGAAATCACTAATTTTACTCCTGTTTCATCTTACAAAGTAGTTGCCTTTTTTATCAATAGTGATGGTAATATAGTCAGATCGGAGTTACCTCAGAGATTTAAGGTTAATGAAGATGCATATGCATTTATGGAAAAATGTAAGGATGCTACTTTTTCAGTAGAATCTTTAGAGCAAAAACCAGCAAAAAAGTCGCCTACTGCACCCTTTACTACTTCTACTTTACAACAAGAGGCTTCTCGTAAGTTAGGATTTTCTGTAAATCAAACTATGATGGTGGCACAAAAATTATATGAGGGAGGTAAAATTACTTACATGAGAACAGATAGTGTTAATTTATCTCAAGATGCACTAGCTGCAGCAGAATTAGAAATTACTAATCTATATGGTGAGGAATTTGCCCAAAGAAGAGTATATACCAGTAAAGCAAAGGGAGCCCAAGAGGCGCATGAGGCAATTCGTCCTTCTTATATGAATAATAAAACAGTGGATGGTGATAGTTCACACCAAAGGTTATATGATTTGATTTGGAAAAGAACAATATCTTCTCAAATGGCTGATGCTCAGTTTGACAGAACAACAGTAAAAATTAGCATTTCAAATACAACTGAGCAATTTGTTGCAAAAGGAGAAGTAATTACTTTTGAAGGCTTTATGAAAGTTTATCTGGAAGGTAAAGATGATGAAAATGAGGAGCAAAAAGGAATGTTACCTAAGCTTGAA
>JACNFT010000121.1 GCA_014384505.1 Cryomorphaceae bacterium
GAGTTGGCAGTGGGTTTTAAACTTAATCCACCAGTATCATACACTATCCCTTTCCCCACTAAAATAATAGGCTGTTTGTTTGTTGCATTTTTTGGCTTGTATTCCATAATCGTGAAAGTAGGCTCGTCAATACTTCCTTTGTTTACTGCTAATAGCCCTCCCATTTTTAAGGTTTCAATTTTCTTTTTATTGAAAACAGTAGTGTTGACTCCATTTTTCTTCCCTGAGTTAACAGCAGCAGCAGCTAAATCCTTTGCTGTCATGTGAGAGAAAGGTTCGTTAATTAAATCTCTTGTTAAATAAACAGCATCTACTATATTTTGTAATTCCTCAGTATCGTTTTCTGATGCTTTATTACATAAATAAAGTGTTGTTAATTTATTTGGTTTTGGATCTGTTTTATGTGTAGTAAACGTATAATTTGCTAATGCCATTCCTTCAGCAATTGCTAATACTTGAGTTTGATTTCCTTTTACATCAATAATGATTACAGATTCCTTATCTTTTAGAATTCCTTGTAATTTATCTCCTAATAAACGAACATCTTCAAGGTGTTTATTTACGTTTTTCTCTGCTTTAGGATTCACCACAAAAATTAATCTATTATATTGATTAATAGTGATAATTTCATTGTTTTCCTTTTGATCCTTTTGGATATAATTAAGCTCGTCCTTACTAAGATTAAATTCCGATAAATTACTTTTCTTATCGCATAAAAGAATTAAATTATCGTCAGTAGAAAATGCTTGTTTCTTTTTGATTATAGTCTTCATAATATTGTGTAATTTTGAGCTTACAAAACTAAGTAATTTTATGGAGAGTAAGCTATTGCTTGAAAGAGCATTAAAAAAAGAATTTTTATCAGCAGAAGAGGGTCAGTTTTTATATGAAAATGTACCTACTGCTGATTTGATGTGGACAGCTAATGAATTAAGGCAAAAGCAAGTGCCTGGTAATGTTGTTACTTGGCAGATTGACAGAAATGTAAATACGACTAACGCCTGTACTGCTAATTGCAAATTCTGTAATTTTTTCCGTCATCCAAAGCATGAAGAAGTGTATATAACCAACATGCAAACCTATAAAGTTAAAATGGAAGAAACTATAAAATATGGTGGGGATCAATTGCTTTTACAAGGAGGGCATCATCCAGATTTAGGTTTGGATTATTACACAAAATTATTCCGTGATTTAAAGGCTCTTTATCCTGACATGAAATTGCATGCACTTGGACCCCCAGAAGTAGCTCACATTTGTAAAATTGGAGGACATACTCATGAGTTTGCGTTAACTGAATTAAAGTCGGCTGGAATGGACAGCATGCCAGGAGCAGGAGCAGAAATTTTAAGTGATAGAGTAAGGCGCTTAATTTCAAAAGGGAAATGTACTGGGCAGGAATGGTTGGATGTTATGAAAGTTGCCCACAAGGTAGGCTTAACCACATCAGCAACTATGATGTTTGGACATATTGAAACTATAGAAGAACGCTTTGATCATTTAGTGAGAATTAGAGAGGTGCAGGCCCAAAAACCTGAAGGAGAAAATGGATTTTTAGCCTTTATTCCTTGGCCGTTTATGGATGATGGAACGCTATTGCAAAGGGTAAAAGGTATTAATAACAATACTTCAGCTGATGAGTACATGCGTATGATTGCTATTTGCAGAATTATGTTGCCGAATATTAAGAATATTCAAACTTCATGGCTTACGGTTGGAGCAGATACGGCTCAACTTACTTTGCATGGAGGGGCAAACGATATGGGTTCAATAATGATTGAGGAAAATGTAGTTTCGGCTGCAGGAGCACCTCATAGGTTTACCGCTAATAGTATTCAGGAATGCATAAAAGAGGCAGGATTTGAACCGCAACTGAGAACACAATTGTATGCGGAAAGAGAAATGCCTGAAATGGAAGAGCAATTAATAGATTATTAAGATGTTTACAGGAATTATTGAGCAAATAGCTGAGGTTGTTAAAGTTGAAAGTGAAGGAAGTAATGTGCATATTTCCTTAAAGTCGACTATTACTTCAGAATTAAAAATTGACCAAAGTGTAGCGCATAATGGAGTTTGCTTAACGGTAGTTAAAATTAATGGAGATGAATATATTGTTACTGCTATTAAAGAAACTTTGGATAAATCCAATATTGGTTTATTAATAGTTGGGAGTAAAGTAAATATAGAAAGGTGCCTTAAAGTAGGAGATAGGCTTGATGGGCACATGGTACAAGGTCATGTTGATCAAACTGCAAAGTGCGTAAAGGTTAAAAAAGAAAATGGTTCTTATGTATATACTTTTAAGCACAAGGAATCCGACAATATGACGGTGGAGAAAGGTTCTGTTTGTGTAAATGGCATAAGCTTAACAGTTGTTAATTCCAAAGACACTTCTTTTTCAGTAGCTATTATTCCTTACACGCATGAGCATACTAATTTCCATGAGCTTAAAGAAGGTTCGATAGTGAATATTGAATATGATATTCTAGGAAAATATATTGCTAAGCAATTTATGAGGGACTTATAAAGTCTATTTCTCTAACTAAAATTCAGGTTCACATTCTTTGGTAAGAAAACGATAATTCACACCTGCAGTAAACTGGCTTTGTGATCCAATTTGCGTCCCATGTAAATATTGATATATAGGTATTTCAGAAGTTACAAAAAAAGTTAACCCATTTTGGGAATAACTTATCTGAGGGGTAAAAAATGCTTTATTGCTGCCTGTTGATATAGGAACTATGTCGTACAAAGACTCAGGATTAATTTCTTTTGCAGATTGAATTTTTCCAATATGTTCTAGTTTTAGTTGTGTAGTTACACCCCATTTTCTAAAGAATGTTTTAGAAATAAATAATCCCAAACTTGAATAGTCCCCAAACTTAAGTCCTAGAGAATTAAAGTTCTTCTTAACATGTAGAGCACTAATAAATAGTCTTAATTTTCTTTTTTGATACTCTCTAAAAATGAATGAATAGAACATAAAATCATTTGATCCATTTGTAGTTTGTACTAATGGAGGATTAGTTTTATAAAAGTCCCATTCATTAGGGCCTGTTAATGTAGAGTCTATATGCGTTCCTATTGGCATTTTTATTCCTAAGCCTAATGCAATCTCTGTTCTTTTAAAATTATTGTTCTTATTATAAACACTATATCTAGGAAAAATAATTAAATCACTAAATCCTGAAGAAGTCCTATTATTTATTACGTAATCTGCTTCTTTTGACTTGTTTAAATAGTAACCTGTAGCTAGTGATAAAGTGAGTTTTTTGCTTACCCCATAATCAGTCCTAAAAAACATATAATTACTTGTCAAATTTTTAAATAATGGTTCAGTAGATTTACTTCCGGTATAAAATTTGTTAGATGAATTGAACTGATGATTTACCGAAATTTCCATTTGATATTCCTGCAAAACTCCAGATGCTGCACCTCCAGCAATAGGACTACCGGCGCCTCCAGAGCAACAGCCTTGTGCGTAAATACTAATATTAGCTACAAGAATTAAGAAGCTCATTAACGCTATACGCATACGCCTAATGATTAACTACAAATGGAATACTCTCTGAACTTGTCTCTGAAGATACTTTTAGAAAATAATTTCCATTATTTAATGAACTAACATCAATAGATGTTGTTAATTTTTTGTCTTGTATAACTATTTTACCTAATGCATCTATGATTCTATAAGTAATTTTTTCTGAATGAACTTTAGTATTTATAACATTAAGAATATTGTTTACTGGGTTAGGGAATGTTAAAAGTTGAAAGTGAGAACTTTCTGCTTGTTCAATACCTAAAGGTGCATTTAATGCATCATTAATAGCTCCTTGAACTCCTGCAAAGTTGATTTTATTGTCATTCTTATTTAAATAAATTGTATGGTTTGACCCACCTAGAACAACAACTTTTGGCATCCCATTTGTCCCATAGTCACTCATGCTAATATCACTTGAAGAAAAAGTAGTGTTTAAAGGCATATTGTTTGAATTACCCCAGCCTGTTAATGTAGCACAGTTAGTAT
Organism: Cryomorphaceae bacterium; assembly: GCA_014384505.1. Classification (GTDB taxonomy): domain Bacteria; phylum Bacteroidota; class Bacteroidia; order Flavobacteriales; family BACL11; genus UWMA-0277. Next base: position 4,025 of record JACNFT010000121.1, read on the forward strand.
TGGCAAAATCATCTACTAAGTAAAAACTAACTTGTCCTGGATTTGAAGTGCCAAAAGATTGTACTGCGGAATAAGCGGGTATTGTGTAGGTTGCACAAGGGCCACAAGGCATTACCCAAGCAATTACAATTACATTTCCATTGTCAAGCTCATCAAATAAGCTGTGTGATATTCCATTACAATCATCAGTAGTAAAATCAGTAGCAGTAGTTTGTGCATAAGCAAATCCTAAAGTAGTTAGAATTGCTGTAATAATCATTAGGGTCTTTTTCATAGGTATAATTTTATTATTCTCTTTCGTATTGGCAACAGTGGTGTAGGTTGTTATACACTTCATCTTTTGCTTTGTGTTTTTCAGTATCATAGCCAATGATAGCTATAGCCTGTTGTATCTTGTCAGTATTTGTAATTGCAGAATTAAATTTTACTTTCATCTTTTTGTTTACAACATTCCATCGTGCTGTTTTTACCCCTTCAACTGATTTTGCTGCTGTCTCAATTTTTGTTTTGCACATTTCACAATTTCCCCAAACTTGAAAGTTTGCTTTCTCCCATTTAGGTTTTTGTGCAAAGGTTGTTAAACACACTAAGGTAAGGCAAACTAAGGTTAGGGCTTTTAAAATTTTCATCATGATCAATTTTAGGTAAAGATACTAAATATAATTATACTTTTATTGAGTTAAAAATAGAATCTTATTTACTCAAGAGGGTAATTCTTATTATATTTGTGCAATGAGAAAAAAAATACTGTTATTAGGTTCAGGAGAGTTAGGTAAGGAGGTTGTAATTGCTATGCAAAGACTAGGGCAATATGTAATTGCAGTGGACAATTATGAAAATGCTCCTGCTATGCAAGTTGCGCATGAGTCTGAAGTTATTAATATGTTGGATGGAGCAGAATTAGATAGGATTGTTGCCAAACATCAACCTGATTTTATAGTACCGGAAGTAGAAAGCATAAGAACAGAGCGCTTTTACGATTATGAAAAACAAGGATATACAGTAATTCCTTCTGCAAAGGCGGCAAATTTTACCATGAACCGTAAAGCAATTCGTGATTTGGCTGCTATTGATTTAGGCGTAAAAACAGCTAAATATAAATATGCTAGTTCTTATGAGCAGCTAAAAGAAGGAGTAGAATTTACAGGAATTCCTTGTGTAGTAAAACCATTAATGTCAAGTTCAGGGAAAGGACAATCGGTAATTAAAACAGAAGACGATATAGAAAAAGCTTGGAATTATGCTCTGGAGGGTTCAAGAGGGGATTTGATGGAAGTAATTGTTGAGGCTTTTATTGATTTTGATTATG
>JACNFT010000108.1 GCA_014384505.1 Cryomorphaceae bacterium
GCAGAAAATATGATTAACGAAATTAAGAAATTGATTTAATGAAAAGAGTTTTTTTAGATAATGCTTCCACCACACCAATAGCGCCAGAAATTATCGAGATGATGAGTGAAATGATGAAAACAACTTATGCTAATCCATCATCTATGCATTCCTTTGGTAGAGAGGCGAAAATAGTGATTGAAAATGCACGTAAGACTATTGCTAATATTTTGAATACATCACCTGGATCAATATTTTTCACTTCAGGAGGAACTGAAGCTGATAACATGGCAATTATGTGCGGGATTCATGATAATGATATTAAACATGCAATTACTTCAAAAATTTCTCATCATGCTGTTTTGCATCCTTTGGAGGATTTAGCGGCTGCAGGAAAAATTAAATTATCTTATATTAATATAGATAAAAATGGAGAGGTATCGCTTGCTCACTTAAAAGAGTTATTGGAAGATAACGAGAGAACGTTTGTATCCATAATGCATGCAAATAATGAAATCGGAACTATACAGGATATAAAACAAATTGGAGATATTTGTAAGGAATATAATGCGATTTTTCATTCGGATACAGTGCAGACTATGGCACACTTTCCTTTTGATATGCAAGATTTAAATGTTGATTTTATGGCTGCTTCAGCACATAAATTTCATGGTCCGAAAGGAGTAGGCTTTATTTATGTGTCAGAAGACATCCAAATAAAACCTTTATTAAGAGGGGGTGGACAAGAAAGAAATATGCGTGCAGGTACTGAAAATGTTTACGGAATTTCTGGAATGGCCATGGCTATGGAAATGGCGTATGCAAATTTGGAAAAAGAAGTCGCATACATAAAAGGATTGAAGCAGTACATGATAGAACAATTGCAGTCAGAAATTAAAGATGTTCAGTTTTATGGAAAAAATACGGATTTAGATAGTAGTTTGTATACTGTGCTAAGTTGTAGTTTTCCTGAAGCTGATATGGCAGAAATGCTATTGTTTAACCTAGATATTATGGGCATTGCTTGTAGTGGTGGTTCTGCTTGTTCTTCAGGTAGTAGTACAGGGTCTCATGTACTTTCGGCTATTGCACCTGATAGTAAGCGTCCCGGTGTTCGTTTTTCGTTTAGTAAATACAATACTAAAGAAGAAATTGATTACGTAATTGAAAAACTAAAAGGCCTTTTTAATCAATAATAATCTTTTTTTCCACTACACCATTTTCATATTTGTAAAATAGGGGGGTATTGTTTTTTTCTTGTGTTTTTTCTCCTAAGATATTTGTAATGTTTAGGAGTTTTCCTTTTTTTGAAGGATGTTCAATAATAGTATTAGGATTGGTAACACTTCCCCATTCCACAACTGGCCAAGAAATAAAATTCTGACATTTAATTCTAAAATTATTAAACCCAACTATTTGTCTTAAAAAATTCTGTGAAGAATGCACATAAGAAGTTGATGTATCTGCTGTGGTTCCGTTATTAGTTAGTAGAATAATTCTACCTTCTTTCTGGTAAACAGATTTCTTGTTTGCAGATTGTTTTATTACTAAATAAGAATCATAACTTAAATAAAATCCGTGTGCTAATGTGTCATTTACCATTGCCCAAGTTACCGCAGAAGTAGTATTTTCATAGTAAGATGAAGTGTATTTGTCAAAAGTATTTGGCATAAAAATACTTCTTTGTATCAGGTCTAATCCTTTTTCAAATTCTAATTCACCATAATAGCTGCCATAAACATTGTCGTGTATATTACTACAAAAAGTTGTTCCTATATATTTACTGTCTTGTCCTGCAAATGCAGTTATGGTAACTCCATCTTTTAATTTATCTTTTAATAAATTTCCGTTTGGAGTATTGTAAAGAAAGTTTTTTAAGATATTCCATTCATTTTCGTAAAACAGAATCTTATTTGGAGAACTAAAATTTATTGAAGGTAAATTGCTGGAATTGGATATATCAATTACATGTGTGTTTGGATTATTTAATTGATTAATTCTGTTTGCCAAAAGATTAGCTCTGTTTGGTTTTGTAGTGTAAATGTAAATATGATCTTGTATTTGTCCGTGTAAACTATCTAACTCACAAAGAAACTTATCTATATGTTCTAAACTATCACTTCCGCTAACTAACAAAGTATTGGTGTAATTATAATATAAAATTGGGTCTAGTGGTGGAATAGGGTTTATAGTAATGCTATTCGCTCCGTTTGTAATCTGTTTTGTGTTAAAATCATATTTGTAACCATTTAGCAGTTGTGAGTATTTTGTGTCTTTTGTGACAAATGTATTGAACCAAACATTATTTTCAATAATGGTTACGGAGGCAGAACCCATTACTTCTCCAATATTGTTACTATCAATACAAATTGCAGTTCTGTCATCTACTCCAACCCCATCTTTTCTTTGTGTTCCCCAATTCTGATACCAATTTGCCATAAATACTAATAACCTGGCAAATCTTCCTCTTTCTACAAAGTGTGTGTCAAAAATATATTCAGGAAAGATACTAAGGAAATCATCATCTAATGCAATGTCAATCCAATTGTAAGGATCTGTCAGTGCATCATCAGGATATACAGTGCCATTTTCAGCTGTAAAAATTACTTCTGATAAAATAGCCATTCCAGCAGAAGTGCCCATAATTACTCCTCCTTGGTTAAATTTATCATGAATAGCGTCTTCTACTTTAGTATCATTCCAAGTGCTGTAATAATCCCACTGATCTCCACCTTTAATAAAAAACACATCATAATTCATTAAGCTGTCGTATGTAGCTTGTGCATTTGCTAGTGTAAGGTTGTCAATGTCAAAACGAGCAGTATCACTAGCGCCTAAATCCATAAAGTATTCCGGTATCCAAGATGTAGAACTGCTATAATAGATAACAGCTACTTTTCTGTTTTGTGATTGGTCAAGTGCCCAAGTGTACGGATCGTCACTCCATCCTCCAATGCTTTCTCCACCACCACCAATAAGGATAAGGCTTCCTTGTGAAAAACTGAAAAGTGGAATAAAAAATAAAAGGAAGATACATTTTTTCATACTTCAAATATAGAGTTTATTTATCTAATTTTTTAATTTTAATTCCAAAATAACCATAAGCAATTGTCATCAGTGGTGAGATAAGATTGAAAAAACAGAAAGGTAAATAAGCTAATGTTGCCACTCCTAATACTGCTGATTGTGCAGCTCCACAAGAGTTCCAAGGAATAAGAACTGAAGTTACAGTCCCGCTATCTTCCAGCGTACGACTTAAGTTTTCTGGGGCTAAACCTTTTTCTGTATAAGTGTCGGAAAACATTCTTCCGGGCACTATAATACTCATGTATTGGTCGGAAGTAGTAATGTTAAAGAAAATACAAGTGCAGGCGGTAGTTGCTATTAGGCTTCCAGTATTTTGTGCGTATTTTATAATAGGCTCTGCTATTCTTCTTAATAGTCCAGTTGATTCTATTGATCCACTGAATGTCATTGCACAAAAGATAAGTAATAATGTGTTAAGCATACCATACATCCCTCCTGATTTTAGTAAATCAGTTCTGTCTGCTTCTTCTATATTAAAGATATCATTTATACTGGCATTTACTGTTGTAAAGTTAACATCACCAATCATTGCATTTATAACGCCCATATAATAAGAGCTGATGCTGTTTATTGATGCTCCTGATACTTCTATAACTATTTCTGGTTGAAAGATGATTGCGAATACTCCTCCTAATAAAGTTCCAAAAAATAAAGCAGGAATAGCTGCTACCTTTTTTATAATCATAGCAATTACCGCAATTGGAACTATAAATAACCATGGACTAATAACAAATTTAGTAGAAATGACAACTAAGGCTTTTTCAATTTGTTCTGATGAGATGTCAGTGGTGAAATAGAACCCTATTCCTAAAAATAAAATTAAAGTGATGATAAAGGAGGGTGCAGTTGTGTACATCATGTATTTTATATGGTCGAATAAATCAACCCCACTTATGGCAGCAGCCATATTAGTTGTTTCTGACAAGGGAGACATCTTATCTCCAAAATAAGCTCCTGAAATAATAGCTCCACCAATTAATCCTACTGGTAATCCAATTGCTGTTCCAATTCCTAAAAGTGCGATTCCTATAGTTGCTATGGTACTCCATGAACTTCCGGTTGCAAGGGATACAATAGCGGTTATTATAGCAGTAGCAAATAAGAAAATTGTAGGGTTAAGAACTTTGTAATCCATAATAAATCATTGTTGGAATAACTCCAGAAATCAACCAAGTTCCAGCTAATGAACCAATAAGTAAAAGCATAATAATAGCAGGGACTATGGATTTGATACTGTTGCTAATTCCTTCCATGATATCTTTCCATTTACTTCCGTAATAAATTCCAATTATAGCGGCTAATGCACCTGAAAATAATAGTGCTAACTGGTTACTCCCACCAATAGCATTGTCATACATTACCACATTAAATGAAAGTAATACTATTAAAAATAGAATTGGAGATAAAGCTAGTAAATAAGGAATCTTTTTATCAGTCATCTTAAAAGTTTAAAATTAGGATGGTAAAGATAAAAAAGTATTTGTTAGAGGATGCCTACTTTTTTCATACAGTCAACCATAGTGTCGTAGGTTCTTTCAATATCATTATCCAATCCAATTGAAATACGCACTAAACCATCTGAAAGTCCCATAGTTTTTCTTTCTTCTTCTGGAATTTCAGATGATGTAGATAGTCCAGGTGCTGAGAATAATGTTTTATAGAAGCCTAAACTTACTGCTAAATAACCTAAGTTATTGTTTTGCATTTCTTCCATAAATGCATTTCCTATCTCTTTCGTTTTAGTGTCTATAATAAACATTCCACCAAAACCAAAGCCATCATTCATGCAGTTTTTCATCATCTCATGTTGAGGGTGCTCTTCTAATCCTGGGTAAATTACTCTAAGCCCATCTTTTTTGAAAGCATTTGCTAAGTACATTGCGTTTTCAGAATGTTTTTTCATTCTTAAGTGTAGCGTACGGATATTTTTAAGAATACTTGCTGCACGCATTGCATCCATTACAGGACCAAGTAACATAGCACTTCCTGAATTTACGTCAATCATACTCGCGATAAACTCTTCATCAGAACAGACAACTCCACCAACCGTATCAGAAGTACCATTAATAAACTTTGTTAAAGAATGAATAACAACATCAGCACCCATTTTTGAAGGGGAGAAAATCATAGGAGTAAAAGTGTTGTCAACCACAAATTTGATTCCATGTTTCTTAGCTACTTCAGCAATTGCATTAATATCAGAAACCTCAAGTAAAGGGTTACTCATAGTTTCGCAATAAATTACTTTTGTATTTTTAGTAATTGCA
>JACNFT010000046.1 GCA_014384505.1 Cryomorphaceae bacterium
TGAAGCCTCATGCTCTATTTTTAACAATACATTCTTGTGGTAATAATTCCGAATCCTAGAAATAGAAGGATATTCTGGCCCTAAAACTCTAGTGCCAAAACTCTTGCGCATTAAACCCACTAAAGCGGTAGCTGATTCATCCAATTTTCTTTGGTTTTTATGTTTTAAAGTAATCCCAATCAAACGGTTGTAAGGCGGATAAGAAAAGAGTTTTCTTTCCTGAACTTGCTGACGAATAAAACTAGTATAATCATTTGCTTTTAGCAACCCAAACATTTCATGTTCTTCATCATAAGTTTGTACTAATACCTGTCCTTGTTGTCCTTTTCGCCCAGCTCTACCAGCAACTTGCATCATTAGCTGAAAAGCTCTTTCGTAAGCTCTAAAATTAGGAAAATGCAACATACTATCTGCATTCAATATCCCAACCAAAGCAACATTATCAAAATCCAAACCCTTAGTAACCATTTGTGTTCCTACTAATATATCTATCCTACCCTGTTCAAAATCAGTAATTATCTGCTGATGTGCATTTTTTCCCCTTGTAGTATCATAATCCATACGCTTAGTTACATAAGTGGGTAGCAATTCTTTCAAACTTTCTTCAATCTGCTCAGTACCAAAACCCTTGTCACTAAAATCCTTAGCGCTGCAGCTAGGGCAAAACTCTGGCACCTGTTCAGTATATCCGCAGTAGTGACACTTTAACTGATTGTTCCATTTATGATAAGTCAGGCTAACATCACAAGCGTTACAATTAGGTGTGTAAGCACAAGTCCCACAACTAAGCACTGGCGAATACCCTCTCCTATTCTGAAATAAAATAACTTGCTTTCCTGCTTCTAAAGTTTCGGTAATAGCACTTAGCATTTTGGGTGCAAACTGCTGTGTCATCTGTTTCTTAAGATGGGCTTTTCGTATATCTATCGTTTGGATTTTTGGCAGAGCAATACCAGCAAAACGCGTATGCATTTCCACTAAAGCATATTTTCCTGTTTTGACATTATAATAGCTCTCCACACAAGGTGTAGCGGAACCCAACAATACTTTTGCTTTATGCAAATGAGCCAAATAAATAGCTGCATCCCTAGCATGATATCTTGGTGCAGGTTGGTGTTGTTTGAAGGAAGAATCATGTTCCTCATCCACAATTATAAGCCCTAAATTATTAAAAGGTAAAAATAATGCTGACCTAGCTCCCAACATAATCGGATATTGTGTTTTTTTCTTATCCTTTTCCTGTACTGCTTTCCAAACTTCTACTCGCTCCGCATTATTCAAATGAGAATGAGTAATTCCAACTTTGTTCCCAAAATGCTTTTGCAAACGCTTAATGATTTGGGTAGTCAAAGCAATTTCAGGTAACAAATACAATACCTGCTTCCCTTTTTTCAATTGCTTTTCAATTAACTTTATATATAGTTCTGTTTTTCCGGATGAGGTAACACCATGCAAAAGACATACTTCCTTTTCATTAAAAGCTAACTGGATTTCTTCCAGGGCTTTTTGCTGAAAGTCCGCCAACTGTTTATCTTCAATTAATTCCTGGCTCGATTTTAACAAACGACTTATCCCTTCTTGCTCAATTATAAAGATTTCTTTTTTCACTAAAGCATTAAAAATAGCTCTACTGAATCCTACTTTTTTTAACAAGTCAGCAACTATCAATTTTTTATTAGGATTTCCTTTACTTAACTGCCGAAAAGCTTTAACAAATTCCAACTGCTTAGTACTTAATTTTATATTTTCTAATAATTCATCACTCGTTATAAAGCGGACTATTTTAACTTTTTTTTCTTTGTACTTATCGTGGAAATCCTCTTTTATTTGCACCACTTCCTTACGGATTAGTTCATTAATAAAGGAAAAAATATTTTTAACAGGAATCAGCTTAGCTATGTCAGCTATGTTTAACTCTTCTTGATGACTAAGTGCATTCAATAGCAAATTCTCTTCTGGTTTCAAGTACTCAATGTCTCCATCAAAATCAGGATGTACTATCACCTTGGATTCACTAGCCAACTTTAAGGAAGAAGGTAAAGCTGCATGCATTACATCCCCCAAGTTACACATATAATAGGAAGCTATCCAATCCCAAAATTTAAGCTGAATACTATTTACAACAGGAGGTTCATCCAAAATAGCCAAAAGAGGCTTTGCTTCATACTCAATTGGTTTTCTATCGTGCACCTGTTTTATAATAGCAGCATACAATTTTCGCACCCCAAACTGAACTACTACCCTTTGCCCAACTAATAAGTTCTCTTGGTCAGTACTATATGTAAATGTACCTTTAAGTGGTAAAGGCAAAATAACATCAATATATTTTAAGGGACTAAACATGAAAAGCAAAGATGAATATTTAGTTTTAAAAATAACAATACTGGCACATGGAATTTATCATCAATATTTGAATACATAAGATTAGTATTTATTGTATGAGTGGAAACAATTTTATATTCTTAAAAATTCCTAAATTTGCGAATAATAATAATATTAAATAAAAATGAAAAAGACACTTACACTTATTTCAGCAATAGCTTTCCTATTTACATCTTGTGATAAAGACAAAGCTATAGCAACAGATATGACTATCAATTTTACTCATACAGTTGATGCTTCAGAATTAATGACTAATAGTATGATTTACACTAATGAAGCTGGGGAAAATTATGATATTCAGACTCTAAAATACCTTATATCTGACATTACTTTGCATTCAGAAAATGGTAGCAGTTTATTATTAGATGAGGTTCATTTTATTGACATTTCAGATGAATCAACTTTTAGCCTTACCTACAATGAAGTTCCTAATAATAATTATACATCAATTTCATTTGACATGGGGCTTGATACTGCTAAAAATATTTCTAACAAATATGTAAATGACGATTTTCATACAACAATGTTTTGGCCAGAACCAAATGGAGGAGGATATCATTACATGAAACTTGAAGGAGCTTATAATAATGATTCAACATTCTATAATACACATACAGGAGGTACTATGGGAGCTGATTATTCATTTAATCATGTAGAGAACATTTCTTTAACAGTAGATAATGATTTAGGTGACGTATCTGTAAATATAAACATGGAGATAAACAATTGGTACAACTCCCCAAACCAGATAGAATTTTCTAGTTATGGGATGGGAATAATGATGAATATGATGATGCAAATGAATATTCAAATGAATGGAATCACAGATGTCTTCTCAGTTACTGTAGATAATTAAATATGAAAAGTCTGATGTATCTTCTATTAGGTGCAATTTTAATTATTTCTTGCAAAAAAGATTTAGCACCTATTAGTGGATGTACTGATAATATTGCCATAAATTATAATCCAAATGCGATAACTGAAGATCAAAGTTGCAACTATTTTAGTACTACCCCATATGTTATTGAAACTCCATACGGATTTCCTGACATGAAAATTCCATCCGACAATCCAATGACAGTTGAGGGAATTGCTTTAGGAGAAAAACTATTTAAGGATCCAATACTAAGCGCCGATAACACTCAAGCCTGTATAAATTGTCATCAACAAAATTTTTCTTTTTCAGACCCTAATCAATTTAGCACAGGAATTGATAATATTCAAGGCAATAGAAACGCATCTGCATTAATAAATCTAGGTTGGAATACAAGTTTTAATTGGGATGGCAGCTCTTTAACTTTAGAAGAGCAAGCATTTGAACCAGTTACCAACTCTATTGAAATGCATAATACTTGGATGAATGTAGAACTAGAACTGAATTCCCATAGTGATTATCCTTTTCTATTTAAGCAGGCTTTTAACATTAATTATATTGATTCAAATCATATAGTAAAAGCAATTGCTCAATTCGAAAGAACCCTTATCTCTACAGATAGTAAACTTGACAGGTATCTGAAAAATGAAGAACAACTTACTATTTCAGAATTAAATGGATATGCTATATTTAACACAGAAAAAGGAGATTGCTTTCATTGTCATAGCACAAATATGTTTATGGATAATCTGTTTCATAATAACGGATTGGATATAGAACCTTTTATTGACATTGGACGAGCAAAAGCAACATCAAACCCTTCAGATAATGGTAAATTTAAAACACCTACTTTAAGAAATGTTGAGATGACTGCTCCCTATATGCATGATGGAAGGTTCGCCACTTTAGAAGAAGTAGTTGAACATTATGATTCTGGAGGAAAATATTCAACAACTGTAGATCCATTAATGAAAAAATTAGGTGTTGGTTTGCAATTGTCTAACCAAGAAAAAAAAGATTTAGTTGCCTATTTAAAAACCCTAACTGATCATGAATTTATTACCCAATAAACCAATAAAAATTAATGCAAAAAATTATATTTGCAGCACTTATAAAACCAAGAAATAAATGAAAAAAATAGCAATATTATCACTACTAGTACTTACTTCAATTGTAATGAGTGGGCAAGTAAATATAAAAAAATGTATAACCACTCGTCTTGTTAAGCAGGAACTTATTAGCAATCCTGATTATGCAAAAGGAAGAGCAAATGCAATTACCGAAAATATTGCTTGGATTAAAGCTAATAATTCAGAAAAGACAACTATTAACATTCCAGTTGTAATTCATATTATTCATAAAAACACTCATTCAAATATAGGCATTGGAACAAATATTTCTAATGATCAAATTGAAGATGCCCTAAAAATATTAAATGAAGACTATAGTAAAACAAATCCTGAATATCTAAACCCGCCAAGAAATACATTCTTAAATTATTGGGGAAATCCTGATATGAAGTTTTGCCTAGCGACTAGTGATCCTAGCGGAAATCCAACAAATGGAATTATTCGTACTTCAACAACTATAGCTGATTGGGATGCAGATGATAGCTTTGAAGCCAATGCAATGAAAAGAACTGTTAATGGAGGAATGGATGCATGGGACCCTTCTAAATACTTAAATATATGGGTATGTAATCTTTCTAATTCAAGTGGAGGTGGTATTACTTTAGGATACGCTTACTTGCCAGGATTACAATCATGGAATGCTTGGAAAGATGGATTAGTAATTGACTTTCAGTATTTTGGAACTATTGGAGGCGCATCATCAAGTAGTGATGGAAGAACTGCAACGCATGAAATAGGTCATTATTTAGGATTAATGCATACTTTTTGTGAAGATGCTGATGCTCAAGGAAATTTAATATGCTGCGATAATGACAATAATAGTTGGGGAGGCTATGTTGATGATACTCCCGCTACAAAAGATATTTACTTTGGAAATGTTACAGCAAACACTAACAACAATACTTGTAATGATTTATCATATTCAAATATATTTACTAATGACGTTTTAGATATGGATGAAAACTTTATGTCCTACGCATCAACCGCATGGATGTTTACTGATGATCAAATCAATGTAATAAATGCTACTTTAAATGGTTATCGTTCATCATTAAAAAACTCAACTGTAAACATGAATTGTGATGGGTCAGTTGGAACAGGATTAAACAATTATCAGTTAGAAAACCTAAACATTTACCCTAACCCAACTCTTGGAAAATTGAATATTGTTTCAGCTGATAAAATCAATACCTTAAGTATTACAAATATTATTGGTAAAGAATTATTATTTACTAAAGATTTTTTAGCAAATACCATTGATTTATCATCCTACGAAAGTGGAGTTTATTTTATCAATATCAGCACTGATAAAGGAACACATATTGAAAAAATTATTTTTACTAAATAATGCTAAAAACTAACCTAATTATTGAACAGTTGACTAGTGGGTTAAAACCAATTGTTAAGAAAATAATTAATCAAGAAAGAATAAGTGAAGCAGAAGGAATTAAGCTTTATAATGAGGCTTCAATTTCTCTTTTAGGAACACTAGCAAATGCTATTCGAGAAACAAAAAATGGAAACCATACTTACTTCAATAAAAACATTCATATTGAACCTACTAATATTTGTGTTTTTGATTGTAAGTTTTGTTCTTACTCAAGGTTATTAAGTAAAAAATCAGAAGCTTGGGAGTACACTATTGATGAAATGGTTGAAATCTTACAAAAATATGAAGGAAAAGAGATTACTGAAGTTCACCTTGTAGGGGGAGTTCACCCAAAAATGGGCTTGCATTATTTTATTGAACTTATAAAAAAGATAAAAGCATTACGCCCTGACATACATGTAAAAGCATTTACTGCTGTAGAGTTAGAATACATGTGTCGAAAAGCTAAAGTAAGTTATAGTGAAGGATTATCAATGCTAAAAGAAGCAGGACAAGGTTCATTACCTGGAGGTGGTGCCGAAATTTTTGATGAAGAGGTAAGAAATATAATCTGTAAAGATAAATGTACGGCCGAACAATGGTTAGCAATACATGAAGCGGCTCACAACTTAGGAATGCCTTCCAATGCAACAATCCTATATGGACATATTGAAGAACCTAAACATATTGTTGACCATATGAGTCGCTTAAGAAATCTGCAAGATAAAACGAATGGTTTCAACACTTTTATTCCTTTGAAATACCGTAATGGAAATAACCAAATGTCACACATAAAGGAAGTTAATGTTGTTGATGACATAAGGCTATATGCCTTTGCAAGAATTTTTATGGACAACTTCAATCACTTAAAGGCCTATTGGCCAATGATTGGAAAAAGAACTACACAAAACTTATTGGCTTTTGGAGTTGATGATATTGATGGAACAATTGATGATACTACTAAAATTTACTCTATGGCAGGAGTAGAAGACCAAAACCCAACAATGAGTACTGAGGAAATTGTAGCTTTAATTAAAGCAGTTGGCCGAACACCAATAGAAAGAGATACTGTTTACAATACGATTAAAGAATATTAAACTTTAAAGCTGTTGATGATTGGCATATTTACGCCATTTTTCAATTAGCAGCTTCATATCCTCTGCTAAGTCAGAATCAAATAAAACTTCCTTATTAGTTATAGGATGTGCAAATCCTAAGGATTTTGCATGTAAAGCTTGTCTATCACAGATTTTAAAACAATTATGTACAAACTGCTTGTATTTTGTGAAAGTTGTTCCTTTTAAAATACGATCACCTCCATATTCTTCATCATTGAAAAGCGGATGTCCAATAAATTTAAAATGGGCTCTAATCTGATGTGTTCTACCTGTTTCTAGTTTACACTCAATTAAAGTTGTATAACCAAATCGTTCAAGCACTTTATAGTGAGAAACAGCATGCTTTCCATATTCTCCATCAGGAAAGACATCCATTATTTTTCTGTTTTTTAAACTCCGACCAATATGTCCAGTTATAGTTCCTTCATCCTGCTTCACATCACCCCAAACTAATGCAATATATTTTCTATTCAAATCTCTATCTTCAAACTTTTTAGCCAAAATAGTCATACTTCTTTCAGTTTTGGCAATCACTAAAATTCCAGAAGTATTCTTATCGATCCTATGCACTAAACCAGGTCTATCCTCTTCTCCCATATTAGGTAAATTCTGAAAATGAAAAGCTAAAGCATTTACAAGAGTTCCATCATAATTTCCAAATCCAGGATGAACAACCATACCTGCTTCCTTATTTACAATTAATAAATCATTATCCTCATACATAATATTAATTGGAATATCTTGAGGTAATAATTCGTTTTTTTGCTGAGGAAAATCATACACGACCGTCACAACATCATTCCCTTTCACTTTATAGTTGGACTTCACAACCAAATCATTAACCCTTACACTACCTGCTTTTACAGCTTGTTGAATCTTTGATCGAGTTGAAAACTCAACAAAATTTTGTAAATATCTATCCACTCTTAAAGGATTTTGACCTTTGTCAGCAACAAATTTATAGTGTTCAAACTCTTTACCCTCTCCCATTTTATTCAATTATAAATTTTTGAAAATTCCTACCTTTATTATTTTTCACTTCTACAACATACATTCCGGATGATAAATCAGTAATATTTAGCTTACAATAAGTAGTAGAAACAAAACTGTTTTTCACTAATTCACCTTGCAGATTATAAATTAAAATTACATTATCTATTGTACTCAAAAGAATATTTAAATACTGATTTGCAGGATTAGGAAAAAGCTTAAAATTATCCATTTTCATTTCTTCTTGTGTTAAGATGATTTCATCCATACTAACTATAGGACGAATCATCCAAGAACCTGGATAGGATGAATTAGTCCAACCTGAACCAATATTATAAAACATAAATTGATTTGCTGATTTATTTTTATCCAATCCAATATTTAATAAATCATTAGTAGTTTGCTCCCAACCTACATAAAAAGTACCAATCATTTGAAAAAGAGAATCCATGTAATAATAATGAAATTCACCATTTTCAGTATGATTAGGATAAACTTCTTGCTGATGTAAAATTGAGCCAGGCTGACCAGCATTATTATTCCAAACTGTAAGGTAAAATGGAATATGATTTACTGAATCTAACATTTGAGGAAAATACATTTCAATAGCCCTTAGCGTATCAGGACGGTTTAACTTAAATTGATACGCTAACTTAGCACCACTTGTATTAATTCCGTAAGCTGATTCAGCAACTCCATCATCATAGGCAAAACTTGAGTTAAACTGCTGAATATAACAAAGAGTGTCGTTCCATTTATTGTCATCAATACCTGTACTGATAATGTGTTGCACTTTAAAAGAAACACTATCAGGAAACAAAGAAGTAAAAACAGAAGAGTTTACTGTAATTGGCGGATTTCTATACTCAAAATTTCCAATGGAATCATAATCAAAAATACTCGCGTTTCTGCTTACACCTAAAGTTGGGTAATGAGCAATTACAGTATTATTTTCATAAATATTATATTGATAATCAACATTAATCCCAGCTCCATTATTTCTTAAGAAAATAGCAGCTGTATCATTCATTTCAGATAACTCATTATTCTTAAAATGTGTCCAAGGCATTTGCTCATACGTTTTTAAAAATGAAGGAGCAGCAGACACAAAAGCAACATCATTTAATTTTATTGTATCGTTTGGATTTAAAAACTCATCAACTTTTACATAATCAATGTGCCAATGGTCAAAATTACCTGAAATTGTAGCATAATTTCTAAACCTGAATTGAAATGCATTGTGCAAAAATTTCGGTTCATTTATAATCTGAATTACTTTTTCAAATTCTTGCATTGATTGTCCAAAAGAAAACCAAACTTGTTCCCATACTAATGTATTGCTAAAAAATTCAAGAACTAAAGAATCATTAAGTTGTGGAGAATCTCCTATTCCTTTACCCTGAAAATAGAACATCAAATAAGCAGTATCAACTGCTAACAAATCAATTTCCTGTGACAAAAGAGTATCAGAAGGAGCAGAAGGAGTAGCTTGAAAAAAATTTCTAGCAAAACCATATTCATCTAAACCATCAAAAGTTGCAACACCAATAGAAACAGGATTAATAGGATAAGTTCTATTTACAAAAACACTGCTTTTCTGCCACAAATTAATATTAGCAACAGGGGAATTATAAGAAAAGTCATCAAAAAAAGGTAAAGTGATTGCACTCTTATTTTTATTGACAAATAGCTTTTTACCAATTAAAATGGGATTGCTTACTAAAGCAGAAAGCACCTCTTGTCCATTTAATATAGGAGAGCAGAATAGAATAGCTATAAGTAAAAGAATCCTCATTATAAATCAGTTGTTTTATTTTTTTGAAAAAACAGATCAATTACTGAACCGATATTCAAAGTATTATCATCATCTCCTAATGGAAATTGCTTATATATTACAGCAGAAGAAGAATCAATAACAGAAGGTTTAAAAATTTCAGAACCAATATTTAAAGACGTTGATTTTAATACAATATTTGCCTCTATTCTAGTCAATCCAACTAAATTAGGCACAATTACACTTTGTTTACTTAAACCCTTACCGATTACTAAATCAACAATTGTACCATAATACAACTCTTGTCCAATTTTAATTTTTATACCGTTTATTTTATAATCTAATACTTTATTAGTTGCAATATCAGCTCGGTATTCCAATGCCCCTACTTCCAATCCTTTTTTATTCAATTTTTTTATGGCTTGTCGTAATGACAAATCATAAATATCAGGAAATTTCACTTTCCTTGACTGCAAAGAATTAATTATTAAATAAATTTTTCTATTTCGTTTTACATTAGTTAAGGGAGATGGATCTTGCTTAACAACAATTCCTTTTTCTTTACTTTTATCAAAAATAGAATCAATAATTACATAGCGAATATCATTTGCTTCAACCATAGAATCCAAAGCTGAAATTGGTAAATTATTAAAATCAGGAACCTGAATATATTTATTATGTAGTGTATAATAATCCAAATATTTTAACCAACAAATAAATAACAACACTAAAGTAATTAGGGCAAGTAAAGTGTGTTTGTAAAAACTTTTATCTTTAAGAAAAGCTAGCATCTAAATCTTGTATTTCATATTGAATAACGAATTACAAATATAAAAATTATGCAAGTAAAGGAGTTTGATAAACAATAAATATTTTGTTATTTTGTTTTAAAATATATAAGATGAAAAATATTGCAATTTTAACGGGTGGCGATTCTGCTGAATATGATATTTCTATCCTAAGTGCTAACACTGTACTACAACATTTAAATCCTGAATTATTTAAAGGCTATATTATTCATCTTAAAGATGATAAATTCACTGTCCTTATTAAAAAAATAAAAATTGAAGTAGATAAAAGCAATTTTACTTTTGAAGTAGAGAATAAACGCATTTCTTTTGATGCTATATTCATGGCACTGCACGGAAGTCCTGCTGAAAACGGATTAATTCAACCTTATTTTGATAACTTAAACATTCCTTATACATCCTGTAATGCTAAGGTTTCAGCTTTAACTTTTAACAAATATGAATGCAATAAGAAACTAAAAGAATTAGGATTTAATTGTGCTACCTCCTTTTTATATAAAAAGGAAAACAACATTGTTGAACAAGAAATTATTGATCGTGTTAAATTACCCTGTTTTGTAAAGCCAAATGGAGCAGGGTCAAGTTTTGGGATTTCAAAAGTAAAGAAAAAAGAAGATTTAACAAAAGCAATTAATAGTGCTCTGCAGCATGACAATAAAGTACTCATTGAGCAATTTATTGATGGAATTGAAATAAGCTGTGGTGTTTATACTAATCAAAATAATATCCAAGCGCTACCCATCACTGAAATAGTAACTGAAAATGAATTCTTTGATTATCAAGCTAAATATGAAGGAAAATCTCAAGAAATAACCCCTGCCAGAATTAGTAAAAAACTAACTATTGAAGTACAAAAACTAACAACTGACATCTACAAAGCAATGGAGTTAAGTGGGATTTGTCGTATTGACTATATAATTATGAATGAAAAACCATACATTCTTGAAATCAATACTATTCCGGGATTTACAGAAGAAAGTATAATCCCACAGCAAGTTAAATCTGCTAATTTAAAACTTTCAGTAATTTTTGAAAGTTGCCTAGTTGACAGTAAAGAATAAGTAATATATTAGCCTCCAAATTTAGAAATACTATGAGCGATACAAAAAATGATGAAAAACTAAGAATTCTTCAAGAACGATTAGCCCAAATAAAACAAAAACAAGATACGCCTGAAAGTATAAGACAGAAAAAGGAAACTGTAATTGAAGTTGCAACTCCTAAGAATGAAACTCCAAAAAAAGAAAGAAAGCCTTTGAATTCATCATGGATAAAAAAGGCTGTAATAGTTGGGTCAGTCGCTTATGGTATTTTTTATGGGTATACAAATATTGATTTTAACTCATTCGTTCCAAGTTTTTTAGAAGAAGAAACTTCAGAAGAATTAGCATCTAATCAACTGGAATACAAGTTCAACTTAATAGGAAACAATATTGCTATTATAAATACCCAAAACTCAATTACTGATGAGGGGTCAGCAAAAGCTATGGTGAACGATTTAAAAGTAAAAGGATTTAAATGTAACTATTTTTATCTTCCTGAAAACTCAAACCTAACAGATAAAGTTTATCAAGTATTTATTGGCCCTTATGAAAATGAAAAGGAAACTAATCAATGGGCTAAAAACCTTGAGGCAGAATTCAATATTATTACTTTATAATTCTTCTATAGATGATAAAACAAAAAACCCACTCTGAGTGGGTTTTTTATTATCAAAATATTAAGTTTTACTTAGCGTAACTTATAGCTCTTGTTTCTCTTATCACAGTTACTTTTACTTGCCCTGGATAAGTCATTTCAGTTTGTATTTTATCAGAAATTTTAAAAGCTAACTCTGATGCTTTTTCATCAGTAACTTTCTCACTCTCTACTACAACTCTAAGCTCCCTACCTGCTTGAATAGCATAAGATTTAAGCACGCCAGGATATCCTAAAGCTGTTTCTTCCAGCTCTTTAATTCTTTTAATATATTGGTCATTCATAGCTCTTCTTGCTCCTGGTCTTGCACCTGAAACTCCATCACATATCTGAATTAATGGTGAAATTAATGAAGTCATTTCCACTTCATCATGATGTGCACCAATAGCATTACAAACTTCTTCATTTTCACCATATTTTTCTGCAAGTTTCATACCAATAATAGCATGTGGAGTTTCTGCATCATCTGCTGAAACTTTACCTATATCATGTAATAATCCTGCTCTTTTAGCATATTTAGTATTCAAACCAAGTTCAGCAGCCATAGTCGCACACATATTAGCTGTTTCTCTAGAATGCTGTAACAAATTCTGACCATATGAGGAACGGTAACGCATCCTACCAACCATC
This sequence comes from Cryomorphaceae bacterium, assembly GCA_014384505.1. GTDB lineage: Bacteria > Bacteroidota > Bacteroidia > Flavobacteriales > BACL11 > UWMA-0277. The sequence goes on from JACNFT010000046.1 coordinate 12,775, forward strand.
TTAATAAGTTCAGGATGTAAGCCATGAATTCCTAAATCAATAGTTGTTTTTTTACCAATTTGAATAATTTCATCTTCAATCTCATTCTCTGTTTTCTTCACTACTTCCTCAATTCTAGCAGGATGTATCCTTCCATCAGTAACTAGTTTGTGTAAAGACAAACGTGCAACCTCTCTTCTTACAGAATCAAAACAAGAAAGTATAATTGCTCCTGGAGTATCATCTACAACAATATCAACACCTGTTGCCGCCTCAATAGCTCTAATATTCCTACCTTCCCTACCAATAATTCTACCTTTCACAGCATCATTATCAATATTAAAAACTGATACTGAATTTTCAATCGCTTCCTCAGTTGCAATTCTTTGGATAGTTTGAATAACAATCTTTTTTGCCTCTTGCTTTGCAGTAAGTTTTGCTTCTTCAATTGTATTATTTATAATAGATAAAGCCTCAGTTTTTGCCTCATCTTTTAAGGTAGCTACTAATTGTTTTTTAGCCTCATCAGCTGAAAGGTTAGAAAGTTGTTCTAACTGTTCAACTTGTAACTTATGTGATTTATCAAGATCAGCTTGTTTTTTATCTAAAACTGACCTTTGTTGATCAATTGTTGCTTTATCTTTTTTAAACTCAGCATCCTTTCTATTTACTTCAGCTAATTTTTGGTTAAGCGTATTTTCTTTTTGTTTTACTCTTTGGTCAGCATTATTAATATCATTATTCTTCTTATTAATAACCTTTTCATGCTCTGACTTTAACTCGATAAACTTTTCTTTAGCTTGTAAAATTTTCTCTTTCATTATTTGCTCAGCATTCTTTTCTGCTTCTACAATTATCAATTTTGCTTTGCCATTATTTTTGCTATTTACAACAAAAAAAGCAATTCCACCTCCAGTTAAAATCCCAACTACTGCTATTATTATTTCTATCATTTTCTATTATTTATTAATTAAAAATCCCGTACTAAGAACTGAAAAACTCCAATCAAACATGGATAGGGTTGCTAACATATTGCAAACTTCCACTGTCTCAAATTGAGAACCCTTACGGGTTGAGGCCTGTTTTTAACACATTAAGTCAATCCCCAATACTTTAAGTGTTGAGTTTAACAATAACATTAATACGGGATTAGATTTGTATTATTTAAAAGAACTATTTATATATTACTAGATAATAAAGCTTCAATATCAGCTAATTTTTCGCTTAAACCATCATCATCAACTACTTTTTTATTACTTACAGATTCAAACTTTGAAGCATATTCAATAAGGCACATAGCTAGTAAATCTTGTTTATCCTTAATTGCGTAATTTTCCTCATAAAACTTTAGTCGCTCTTCAATTTTCTTAACAGAATTCCTAATAAATTCTTCCGACTTCCGCTCAATTTTCATTGGATAGATACGATTCGCTATATGTAATTTTATCGATAACTTATCCACTGTGTTTGACTCTATTTATTTAATAATGCAATACATTTATCAATCTCCCGTACATACTCATTTATCTTTAGTCTAGTTTCCTTCACTTCTTGCTTTGAAGCGTCAACTGATTTTGAGATATTCATGATATTTACCTTTTCCTGTAAGTTTAAAATTTCTATTTCTTTTAACTTTAAACTTGCAACAAAATCCTCATTTTCTTGTTGTAATATCAACTTTTCTTGTCTGACTTGCTGATACTTAGCAATCAGCTTTCCAAGCTTAACCTCTATGTTGTTTACAATATTCTTCACTTGAAAATAATTGTTACAAACTTAGGGATTTTAAATATACTTTGAATATAATTTTGCTGTTATATTTACCGAACTTTTTAATCCCCTATAAAATCTATCTATAAATGAAATTAATTTCATCCTTATTACTGATAATCACACTTTTACCCAACACTTTACTACAAGCACAGGACTACCAAGCTCCTCTTGATTTTAGAATGTTACTTTCAGGTACTTTTGGTGAACTAAGAGGGAATCATTTTCATGCAGGTATTGATATAAAAACGGAAGGAGTTGAAGGACAAAAAGTATATTCTATTGCTGATGGATATATCTCAAGAATAAAAGTATCTACTTGGGGTTACGGAAAAGCAATTTACATTACTCATCCTAAAACAGGACATACTTCAGTATACGCCCATTTGAAAAAATTCAGCACTAAAATTGACAGTATTATTAAAAAAGAACACTACAAAAAAGAAAGTTTTGAAATTAATTTTTATCCAAAAAAAGATGCTTTAACAGTAAATAAGGGAGAAATTATTGCACTTTCAGGAAACAGTGGAGGAAGTTCTGGTGCACACTTACATTTTGAAATAAGAGATACGCAAACTGAACGACCAATAAACCCTTTGCAATTTGGCTTTAATATTGCAGACAACATTGCGCCTACCTTAAAGAAAATAAAAATATATGCTTTAGACACAACTCTTATTGATGGATATAGAAAAAGTAAAATCATTACTATAAATAAGAAAGATGATAAATACTCAATTGATGAAACACCTACTATAAATGGTGCTTTTGCTGTTGGAATTTTTACGTATGACAAGTTAAATGATAGCTATAACAAAAACGGAGTATATAGCATAAAACTATGTGTAGACACTAACATATGTTACCAATTTAAGGTTGACGAATTAGACTTTAACACCAGTAGGTATATTAATGCACATGTGGACTATAAAGAAAAAAAAGAGAGTGAAAATAAATACCATAGATGTTACTTATTGCCCAACAACAAACTTACAAATTACAGCAACTTAATAAATGAGGGAGTAATAAGTATTAAAGATACATTAACGCATTTAATTTCCTTAGAAGTAGCCGATATTTACGGCAATGTATCTGAGTTGGATTTTAAAATTAAATCAACAAACAATCCTTTACTGAATAGGTGTCCTATACCAAAAGACAGCATAAGTATCCCTTTTAGCTTTAATAAAGTAAATATCTTTAAAAAAGAGAATATTGAACTTTATATGGATGAATTCTCATTATATGAACCTTTAATGTTTCGTTATAATACTACCGATTCTATTGCTGGTGTGTTTGGAGAAATTCATCATGTTCATTTTAACAACATACCTGTACATAAAAAATACACGCTCTCCATTAAAGCTGATGTACCTGACACCCTAAAAAGTAAAACTTATATAGCCACCACTAACATGAAAGGAAACTATTGGCACATAGGAGGGGTTTGGGAAAATGGTTTTCTAAAAACAAAAGTAAGTGAGTTTGGAGATTTTTGTATAGTAGCCGATACAACAAATCCTGAAATTAAAGGAGTAAATATATTCCCCGGGAAAGTATTTAATACCCAAACCACAATTAAATTAACAATAAAAGATAAGCATAGCGGTATAAAATCCTACAGAGGAGAAATTGATGGTAAATGGATACTAATGGATTATGATTACAAGCGTAATCTATTGCGATTTGATATTGAAAAAAACATAAGCAAAGGAAAACATACTTTTACTTTAAAGGTAATTGATAATACAGGTAATCCTACAGAATATAAAGCTGAATTTACTTATTAGGGATTAGTAAGTTAAAAGCAGGAATTTTTACTCAAGTCCATTTTCATTATTAAAAAAGGATGTAAAGTAAGTAGCTAACTCATTTCTTACACCAACATATACTTTTAATTGTTCTTGCTCTGTTCCTGTTGCATCAGCTGGGTCAGTAAAACTATGATGTATTAATTGTTTAGCTTTAGGATATATTGGGCAAATCTCTTTTGCGTTATCACAAACAGTAAACACATAATCAAAATCGATATGAGCATATTCATCAGCATGATTAGAAATATTATTGGAAATATTTAATCCGATTTCGGCCATTGCCTTTATAGCAAAAGGATTTACTGTTTCGGGTTTTGTTCCTGCACTATACACTTGCATTTCAGGGAAAGCATTACTGATTAAACCTTCTGCCATTTGCGAACGACAGGAGTTTCCTGTGCAAAGAATCAATACTTTTTTCATAATTTATTTATAATCGTAAAACAAAAATACTAAACTTATAATTCTAGAGTTTAGTATTCTAATTTAAATTCTATTTTTGCAAATATGCACAAAGGGCTTTTACTAACTTTTACTTTACTACTTTCCGTTTTAGGATATGGACAAACAATTAGTGGACTTATTACTGATGAAGAAAATAATATTTTGTCGGCAGTAAACATCAGTGTTTTAGGAAAAAGTATTGGGGTTATATCTGAAGATGATGGTTTATATAGTTTAACAATTCCTGCTAACCAATCAGTTGTTATTGGATACAGTTTTATTGGGTATCATATTGAAAAAATAAGAATTCCAATGCTAAAGAAAGGACAAACTTATAACCTTAATATTCAACTACAATCCTCCTCCACATTACTAGATGATGTAATTGTTACCGACCAAAAAAGTAGAAAAAAAAGCTTTAGTCGTATAAAACCAAAACATGTTAGTGTACTACCAGGAAATAGTGGTGGAATTGAAGCAATACTTAAAACCCTACCAGGAGTAAGTTCAGCCAATGAACTTAGTTCACAGTATTCAGTAAGGGGTGGTAACTTTGATGAAAACCTAGTATATGTAAACGGAATTGAAGTTTATCGCCCATTCTTAGTGCGTTCAGGGCAGCAAGAAGGATTAAGCTTTGTAAATACTGATATGGTAGGAAGCATCCAGTTTTCAGCAGGAGGTTTTGAAGCTAAGTATGGCGACAAAATGTCATCCGTACTAGACATAACTTACAAACGCCCAAGAGAAACAGCTGCTAGCTTACAACTAAGCATGTTGGGAGGTTCAGGACATATTGAAGGTACAAATAAAAACGGAAGACTTTCCTACTTGATAGGCGCAAGGCATAAAACCAGTAAGTATCTTTTTAATGCTATGGATACAAAGGCCGATTACATACCAAAATTTTCTGACCTGCAAGCTTTTATCAACTATGAGCTAAATACGGATTGGCAGATTAGTTTTTTAGGAAACATTAGCAAAAACGAATACACAATGATACCCGAAAATAGAGATACTGATTTTGGGACTATTAATGAAGCTCTGAAACTTAGAATCTATTTTGAAGGACAGGAAGTGGATAAATACGAAACATTTTTTGGAGCACTAAGTACTACCTACCAGCCAAGTACCGAGTTAAATTTGCAATTTACCACCTCAGCTTTTCAAACCTTTGAGCAAGAGAATTTTGACATACTTGGAGAATATTGGCTGTATCAATTGGAAAATAATTTAGGTTCGGATGAATTTGGTGATGTTGCCTTTGACCGGGGAGTTGGAAAATACATCAATCATGCAAGAAATAGCCTTAACGCTAGAGTTCTTAATTTTTCGCACAAAGGAAACTACAATAAAGAGGCAATAAAAGTAGATTGGGGTTTTAGAATGCAAAAGGAAGAAATTGAAGATAAAATATCCGAATGGAATTTAATTGATTCAGCCTTTTTTAACTTTCCACATCCGGCAGATAGTATTGGCAACCCTACCTCCAACCCTAACCAACAGATAGTAATGAGTGAACTTTTAAAAACTCAAATCAATTTATCATCCTTCCGAAATTCAGGATATATGCAAGTATCTAAGGATATTGGTAACCTTACTATAAATGCAGGAACAAGAGGAAGTTATTGGACTTATAATGAAGAATTACTGATGAGCCCGAGAGCATCCTTAGCTTATGCACCAATATGGGAAAAGGATGTTGTTTTCCGTGCAGCAAGTGGTATTTATTACCAATCTCCTTTTTATAAAGAATTACGAACTCCTGAAGGCACACTTAACTCCAATATCAAAGCTCAAAAATCAACACATTATGTACTAGCGGCCGATTACCTATTTTACAAATGGGGACGACCATTCAAGTGGATAACTGAAGTATATTACAAGGATTTGGAAAACCTAATTCCTTATAAAGTGGATAATGTACGCATACAATACCTAGCGAATGATTTGTCGAACGGTTACGCAACAGGTATTGACATAAAGGTAAATGGTGAATTCGTACCAGGAGTGGAAAGCTGGGCTAGTTTATCCGTAATGAAAACAGCTGAAGACATAGTTGGAGATACCAAAATTGATGCAAACGGAAATACAGTTGAGGCTGGCTACATTCCTAGACCAACTGACCAAAGAGTAAACTTTTCCATGTTTTTTCAGGATTATATACCTGGGAAACCAAAATACAAAATGCACTTGAATTTAATCTATGGTACAGGATTGCCTTTTGGCCCTCCTAACGGAGAAAAATACCAAGATATACTAAGAATTCCTAATTACAGGAGAGTAGATATTGGTTTTTCGGCAGTACTAAAATCAGCTGACAAAAAAAGTAAACTTAAATGGTTAAATACTTTCAATAGCATTTGGGTAAGTGCAGAGGTTTTTAACTTACTTGACATTAACAATACGGTTTCCTACCTTTGGGTTGCTGATGTTAGCGGGCGTGAATATGCAGTACCCAATTACCTTACAGCTCGCCAACTTAATGCTAAGTTGATATTTACTTTTTAAGAAATTTAACGCAGCTTCTTATTCGTGAAAGTAAAGATAAATCAAGATTTTCTGTCAATGATATAAAAAAAACCGAGCAAATACTCGGCTTTAGATTATAACAACTAGTGACTAGTCTCAAATCTATTTCATCAACTTTTCAGCTAAGGAGTTATTATAAATTTCTTTATAATCAGCAATCATTCCAAAATCTTTATCATCAATAACCAATTTACCTTGGGTAACATGTCCTAACAGCATAAATGGTGTTTTACTATCTTTCAAAGCATCTAAAAAGGCATCTTCTCCTGTTTCAGTAACTGAAACAACAACTCTTGATGGAGCTTCACCAAACAGAAAAGCATCCTCTCTTACTTCTGAACTTCCTATAATTTCGAATCCTAAATTATTGGTGAATGAACTTTCTAGTAAAGTCATAAACAAACCACCATCAGCAACATCATGTGCCGACTCTATCGTTCCTTTACGGATAAGGTTAATAAGGGTTTGTTGCATATCATATTCAACATCTAAATCAAAATCAGGTGCTGATGATTCCTTAACCCCATGGAAGGACGCTAAATATTCTGATGAAGAAATATCGTTTTTACTCTCTCCTATTAAGTAAATTAAATCCGATTTTCCTTTAAAAGCTAAAGATGTAATGTGTTTTTTATCTTCAACAATTCCTAACATACCAATAGTTGGTGTTGGGAATACAGGCACTTCAGTACCTTCAATAGCCGACTGGTTATAGAAACTTACATTACCACCTGTTACTGGCGTTTTAAATTTCAAACACGCTTTACTCATTCCTTTAATTGCACCCACAAACTGCCAGTACACTTCAGGATTATAAGGATTACCAAAGTTTAAACAATTCGTAATTGCTGAAGGTACACCACCAGAACATACAATATTACGAGCTGCCTCAGCAACTGCCATTGCACAACCTTCCTCAGGGTTTGCATTTACCATACGGGCATTACAATCCACTGTCATAGCTAATGCTTTTTCAGTCCCTTTTAGGTTTACAATAGCAGCATCAGTTGGAAAGTTAGTACTCATGTTTACTGTACCTACCATAGAATCATATTGCTCGTAAACCCATCTTTTTGAAGCAATATTTTCGTGTCCTGCTAAGTATTTGGCAACCTCAACTAAATCAGTAGGTTCTGTTATACTATCAATGTTAAATTTCTTCCACTCTTGAAAATAAGCGGGTTCAATATATTCTCTATGATAAACTGGCGCTCCTCCTCCTAATACTAAATCATCACAAGGTACATCAGCAACTAATTCGCCATACATATAATATTTTACTCTTTCTCCTTTTGTAACCACACCTATTTCTTCACATGACAAATCCCACTTATCAAAAATAGCGTTTACAATATCTTCTTTTCCTTTCTCTACAACAACCAACATTCTTTCTTGTGATTCTGAAAGTAGGATTTCCCAATCTTTCATATCATTCTGACGTGTAGGTACTTTGTCTAACCACAATTCCATACCGTGTTTCCCTGCTGCTGACATTTCGTTTGTAGAGCAAGTAATTCCTGCCGCTCCCATATCTTGCATTCCAACTACTGCATCCGTCTTAGCAAGTTCCAAAGTAGCTTCTAACAATAATTTTTCTTGAAAAGGATCACCAACTTGAACAGCTGGCAAATCATCAATTGAATCTGCTGATATGTCTTTTGATGCAAATGATGCACCATGAATTCCGTCTTTACCAGTACGAGAACCTACAATAAATACTGGATTCCCAACACCTGATGAAGTGGCAGAAATCATATCCCCTTTCTTCATTATACCAGCTGAAAATGCGTTTACTAATGGGTTTGTATTGTAACAATCATCAAAGAAAACTTCACCACCCACAATAGGAATGCCAAAAGCATTACCATAATCACCAATACCTTTAGTTACACCTTTCACCAACCATTTAGTACGATCTAACTCAATATTACCAAACCTAAGCGAATTTAATTGAGCAACTGGGCGAGCACCCATAGTAAATATATCACGATTAATACCACCCACACCTGTAGCAGCACCTTGGTAAGGTTCCAAAGCAGATGGATGATTATGCGATTCAATTTTAAAACAACATGCTAAACCATCACCGATATCAACCAACCCTGCATTCTCCTCTCCTGCCTCAACCAACATATGAGGTCCTTCTTTTGGTAATTTTTTAAGCCAAACAATTGAGTTTTTGTACGAACAGTGCTCCGACCACATTACGCCAAAGATACTTAATTCACAAAAGTTAGGAGTTCTTCCTAAAATCTCAATAATTCTATCAAATTCTTCTGGGCGTAAACCCATTTCTTGTGCTTGTTCAAGGGTAGATAAAGTAAGTGTTGCCTGTGATGACATATTTTATAATTTTAGGATGCAAAGATAGTTTTTAGAAATGAGTTTTAAGCCCCCAAATGCAAAATTCATTTTGGGTTTTCAACATATTTTTAATAGTCAGCATTAAAATATTTTAGGATTATAATTTTCTGGAATTTTCCCTTTTACACCCTTGTATTGATCTTGAATAAAAAGCATATCTTTTTCAAAGTTTCCACTAGCATTAAACTCACACATTATCCCAATTTCCTTTTTTTCATAATCCATTTTAAGTAATAGAATAGGTACATTTGCTTTTACTGCTATATGGTAAAAACCTGTCTTCCATTTATCAACCCTAGTTCGGGTACCTTCAGGTGCAATTCCTAAGTTCAATTGACTACTATTTTTAAACATTTCAACTACTTGATCCACAACATTGTTTTTTGATTTTCGATAAACAGGTACCCCTCCATTCCACTTAATAAATGTAGCTAAACCAGGTAAAAATAACTCGCTTTTAATCAGGTATTTTGGCATCACACCAATAATATAAGCATAACACCTACCTAACATAAAATCCCAATTAGAAGTATGTGGTGCAGATAACACTAAGCATTTTATTGGGTATGTTTCGACACCAATAATTTTCCACCCATTTAATTTAAATATCAACTTTGACAATAATCGTTTCATGATAAAATTTTTTACAAAGAAAAAACATTTTATAGTTATATCAGCAAAAATTGTAAATTTGCATCACAAAAATAATTACTATGAAAGCAAAACAGATTGCACTTATACTTATCCCTTTAAATATTATACTGGCTTACTTTGTATATAACAGTATAAACAGTGAAGTAGAATTTCAGCAAGTAGCTAAAGTAAGAGTAGCTGAAAATGTACAAAAACTAAAAGATTTAAGACAAGTACAAATTGCTTACAAAAAAGTAAACAACACCTACTCAAACAACTTTGAATCCTTAATTGATTTCTTAGAAAACGATTCTATGGCTATTGTTAAAGCAATAGGAGAAACGCCTGACTCATTAACTGATGCTCAAGCATTAGAACTAGGAATTATTAGTCGTGATACAGCTTATGTATTGGCTAAAGAAACTGTGTTTGATGAAGCATACCTATCTAGTAGAAATGAGAAATTTCCTTTGGATTTATCAGCATTAACTACTGTACCACATTCTGACCAAAATTATTCAGTAGATGCTGGTATGGTTGAAAAAGGAAAGGTAATGGTACAAGTATTTGAAATTTCAACAACTTATGGTGCTGTTTTTACAGGACTTGATGCTGAAAATAAAAGTTTTGAATTAGGTAACTTACTAAAAGTAGGATCAATGGATGAAGCTTCTTTAAATGGAAACTGGGGAGAATAATCCTATTCATATACAAACAAAAAGTTTTAATATTGGCTTAGCCAGCAGCTATCATCTGTCCATTCAATTAGGGATTTACCATTTTTCGTATTGTTTATTAAACACCACTACTTTTACCTACGACTATGTAAAAAAGTACCCGCTAACTTCCAAAGACAATACAGCAACTGAAATTACTGAAATAATTAACAATGACTCTACCTTAAAAGCTGAGTTTTTCTCACAGTCAATAGCATTTGTTAATTTTCCTAGCACCTTAGTGCCTGATAGGTTATATAAAGAAGAAGAAGCCGAAACCCTATTAGCTTTTAATACCAAAGTTAATGGCACAGTTTTAGCAGACAATATTGTTTCGCAAAAGGCTTACCTTATTTATTGCGTGCCAGAAAGCATTTTAACTATTGTAAGTAACTTTTTTCCTAAGGCAAAATACAAAGCACAGGAAAGCATACTTATACAACAGTACAGTAAGTTAAATACGGAAAATAAAAAAGCATACTTATATTTGAACGAACAAAAAGTAGGCATTACTATTTTTAATGGCGATAAACTAATTTTTAATAACTCCTTTAAATACACCAGCAAAGAGGATTTACTATACTATGTGCTTTTCAGCTTTGAACAACTTAAGCTGTCCCCAGATAGCATTGATGTTACTATATTTGGAACTATTGAAGATACTGATGAATCTTTTAGCTTAATGTATGAATACATTAGAAATATAAAGTTAGGGAAAAGACCTCATCAGTTTACTTTTCCAACTGAATTTAACCCTTTAGCCGAGCATAAATATTTCGGTTTATTTACCCAGATACTATGCGTATAATCTCAGGAACACATAAAGGTAGAAGATTGATGGCACCCAGCACATTACCTGTACGACCAACTACCGACAGAGCCAAAGAATCACTGTTTAATATTATTCAAAATAGGTATTACTTTGAAGAAAAAAATATGTTAGACCTGTATTCGGGAACAGGAAATATAGCGTACGAATTTGCTTCAAGAGGTTGTGATAAAATATTAGCAGTAGACAATAATTATAATTGCATAAACTACATTGAAGAAACCGCCAATAGCTTAGGATTCAATATTGCAACCATTAAGTCCGACTGCCTTAAATACCTTAAAAATTGCAAACAAGAATTCGATTTTATTTTTGCTGACCCACCTTATGATTATGATAGTTACCAAGAATTAAAAAACTTAATTTTTGAAAATAAACTAGTAAAGAAAGGTGGGCTTCTTATTATTGAACACGATAAAGAAACCCAATTTGAGGGAGATAACCTTGAATTAAGAAAATACGGCACTTTACAGTTTAGCATTTTCTCGTTTTAAATAGAATGAAAATTGACTAAATTCGCTCCACCCCTTTTAGTATTATAAATAATAAGTTTAAATCAAAATTTCATACACTTGGCCCAAGCTGATTTTTTTTACTATTTTTGAAAATGTCAAAAATCGCAATATTCCCAGGTTCCTTTGCTCCCTTTTCAGTTGGGCATCAATCAATAGTGGACAGGGCCCTACCTTTATTCGATAAAATAGTTATCGCCATAGGAATAAATTCAGAAAAAAATCAATATTTTTCTATTGAAGAACGCTTAGAATGGATAACAGCTGTTTACGGAAAAAATCCTAAAATTGAAGTAAAAAGATATGAAGGCTTAACAGTAGACTTCTGTAAAAAAGAAAAAGCCAATTATATCCTAAGAGGGCTTAGGGATTCACACGACTTTAAGTTTGAAAAGAATATTGCTCAAATGAATAAAGAACTTAATACTAGTATTGAAACTATCTTTATCATAACCCCACCTGAATTATCTCATATTTCATCATCCATTATTCGTGATATCATAAAAAATGGTGGTGATGTGAAGAAATTTGTACCCAAAGAAATTGACCTTTAAAATTATAAAAAATGAAATTAAAACACCTAATTACCCTTGCACTAGCAACTTTACTTTTTGCTTGTACCAACACAAATTCTAACCAAGTTGTTATTAGCGGTATAATTAGTAATCCGAAAGGAGATACAGTTAAAATTATGATGAAGGATACGAGTTATATTACAACACTTAATGAAGCTGCTCACTTTAGTATATCACTTAATTTGGATACAGCAACTTACCTTAGCTTTTTTCATGGAGAAGAAAGTACAAGCATGTACTTAAAAGGAGGAGAAAGTGTTAATCTAACAATAGATACCGAGTTTTTTGACGAAACCATTAACTATGAAGGTTCTGCTGAATCCTCCTACCTAGCTAAAAAATACATGCTTAATGAAAAAGCAGATATTTACGGACAATTATTCACCTTAGAAAAAGAAGAATTCATTACTAATTTAAACATACATATTGAAAGTATAGAGCAAGAATTGACGAGCGTAAATAATGAAGCATTTCTTATTAGTGAAAAAGAAAATAATGTAAAAATGGTCGAATACTATCTTGAAAAAATAGAAGCAATTGCCAAATTACCAAAAATAGGAGAGCCTGCTATTGATTTTACTTATCCTGATAAAGATGGAAATGAATTTTCACTTTCTAGTTTTAACAGCAGCTTAGTATATGTTGATGTTTGGGCTACTTGGTGCGGGCCGTGTAAGGCTGAAATTCCTGCTTTGAAAGAGTTGGAACATGACTACCAAAATAACAACATTACCTTTTTAAGTGTGTCTGTGGACACAGACAAAGAAGCTTGGTTAAATATGGTGGCAGAGAAAGAGTTAGGAGGCGTTCAATTATGGGCAGATGGGTGGTCAGCAATAACAAAATCATACGCTATTAATGGTATTCCACGATTCATGCTTTTTGATGCCAATGGAAATGTAATTTCCTTAGATGCACCAAGACCATCTTCTGATGAAATTAGAGGATTGATTGATACTAATCTGTAGTAATTTATGAAAAAAATACTCCTGTTTCTATCTCTATGCATTCCTTTTATTGGTTTGGCACATGGTGTGCCTGAATCAACAATTAAGGCCATGGCTGATGCCTCAGCATTTGATTATATTTATTTTGGTGCAACCCATATGCTTACAGGCTATGACCATATATTATTCCTAATTGGAATTGTATTTTTCCTTTCCAATTACTTAGATATTTTAAAGTTCATAACCGCTTTTACCATTGCACATTGTATCACACTAATTTTTGCTACTTTATATGGCATTACTGCAAATGCTTATTTAGTTGATGCTGTAATTGCATTTAGTGTTATCTATAAAGGGTTTGAGAATTTGGATGGGTTTAAAAAGTATTTTTCTACCCAGGCTCCGAATTTAGTTTTAATGGTATTTATTTTTGGATTGATTCACGGATTTGGCCTATCAACAAAACTACAAGAAGTAGCTGTTGCTACTGGGGTTCATTTATCTGTATTGCAAATAATATCTTTTAATATAGGGGTTGAATTTGGACAAATTGCAGTATTAGTACTCGTTTTCCTAATTACCAAAATGATTAAAATAGAACTGTTTGACAGAATAGCCAAATTCTCTAATTGGATATTAGTTATAGCGGGTACATTATTATTGATTTTCCAATTGCATGGCTATTTTACTGACACCTCACATCAACACACCAAGTATATAGAAGCTGAGGAATTACATAATGAACAACATAAACATGGAGATGAGCATGAACATGTTCATCCACGCACTCATTAGTTATCTCCTTTAAATCAGAAGTTGATTGAAGTAAATTGATTAGCTGTTCAAAAAAGCAACTAACTTCTCCACTGCTCTTCCTCTGTGGCTTATTGCCCCTTTTTCTTCTTTTGACATTTCAGCAAAAGTAATTTCATAACCTTCAGGAGTAAAAATTGGGTCGTAACCAAACCCCTCTACCCCACTTTTAGCTTTTGTGATTGCTCCATTACATTCTCCTTCAAAAAGATTTTCCTCCCCCTTTATAATAAGCGCAATTACAGTCCTAAATTTTGCGTTTCTATTTTCCTCATTTTCTAACTTTGTCAATACCTTTTTCATATTGTCCTCTGCCCTGCAATCCTCCCCTGCATATCTGGCAGAATACACACCTGGTGCTCCACCCAAAGCATCAATTTCTAAGCCGGTATCATCTGCAAAACAATTAAAGCCATAATTCTGATATACATATTGTGCTTTCTGCAAGGCATTATCTTCCAAAGTAGGATTTGTTTCAGGTAATTCTTCATTAC
>JACNFT010000037.1 GCA_014384505.1 Cryomorphaceae bacterium
TGGATAGAGAATTTTTAGAAAGAATTGGTGAATTAAATCAGTTGAAAGTAAAGATTCAATAATTTTAAATAAATAATCATGAAAGATATACTTATTATATTATCAATAGGTTTATCTCTAGCTTCTTGCGGGAAAATTTTCCCTCAACCTACTAGTTATGAATAAGGTGGGTAGAAGTTTCTCCATAGTTGATTAGCGGCAAGCATCCCAAACACTGTCTTTTGGCGCAGGTGCAACTATAGTTATGAGTTCCTTTTTTACTGGGTGCAAAAACTCTAGCTTTTGAGCTAATAAATGGATGCTTGCATCTTTGTTACTTCTTTTAGCGCCATACTTCAAATCGCCTTTAATAATGCAACCTATATGTGCTAACTGCACTCTTATTTGATGGTGTCTTCCGGTCTTTGGTTTTATTTCCAGATGATAAAAGTTATCTAATTTTTTAAGCATTTTAAAGTCTAAAATAGCATGTTTTCCATCTGACTCCTTTGTAACATAGGATTTGTTCTGCTTTTGGTTTTTAAGTAAATAATTTTCAAGCGTTCCTGAAGTATTAGCTGGTGCATTGTCCACCACAGCCCAATAGGTTTTTTGTACTTTTTTTTCACGGAATTGCTCATTCATTCTGGTTAGTGCCTTGCTTGTTCGGGCATATAATACTACGCCTGAAGTAGGGCGGTCCAACCTATGGATAGTACCTAAGAAAACTTCTCCAGGTTTGTTGTATTTTTTTTTGATATATGCTTTTACAAAATCAGATAATGGTGCGTCTCCTGTTTTATCTCCTTGTACTATGTCTCCCGATTTTTTGTTAATCGCGATTATGTGATTGTCCTCATATAATACTTCTAACATTAGTATTGCTCCTTCTCGTTTGGAAAATCAGTTGATTTTACATCCGAAACATAGTTTTTTACAGCTCCTGTAATCTCATCAAACAAACTAAGGTATCTTCTTAAAAACCTAGGGTTGAACTCCTGCGTCATACCTAACATGTCGTGTAGTACGAGTACTTGTCCATCAACTCCAGCTCCAGCTCCAATTCCAATAACAGGAATATTTATGCTTTCCGCTACTTTTTGAGCCAATTGGGCAGGTACTTTTTCTAATACTAAAGCAAAGCATCCTGCGTCTTCTAATAGTTTAGCGTCAGCTAATAGTTTATTTGCTTCTTCCTCTTCTTTAGCTCTTACCGTATAAGTTCCGAATTTGTAGATGGATTGAGGGGTAAGCCCTAAGTGTCCCATTACAGGAATTCCTGCAGTTAGTATTCTCTCAACAGATTTTAAAATCTCACTTCCTCCTTCCAGCTTTACTGAATGCCCGCCACTTTCTTTCATAATCCTAATTGCTGATGAAAGGGCTTCAAATGAATTCCCTTGATAAGAGCCAAAAGGCATGTCCACCACAACTAAAGCTCTGTTTACAGCACGCACCACTGATGCTGCATGATATATCATCTGATCAAGGGTAATGGGCAAAGTAGTTTCGTATCCTGCCATAACATTAGATGCTGAATCCCCAACTAAGATGACATCAATTCCTGCTCCATCAATAATTTTGGCAAGGGTATAATCGTAAGCGGTAAGCATAGAGATTTTTTCTCCATTTTTCTTCATCTCACCAAGAGTATTAGTGGTTACTCTTTTGTAATCTTTTTTAGCTACTGACATTTTTTATTTTGTAAGGGTTACTACAAATGCATTTGGGTATCCTAAAGCTGCAACTTTATTTTTGTGTACTGTTGCTTCTTGTGGGTTCTTAAACTCTCCTGAAAAGTAAACATAAGTTCCTTGTTCGGTTGTCTCATACCAATGATCATTGAATGCTTTTAGTGTAGAGCTCGCTTGCACTTGCATAAATACACCAAATTGTACAGCATATATTGTACTAGCTCCTTTAATCTCTTTTGGAGTAGGGTAAGTGTTAGTTTGTTTTGTTAGTTCAGAAGGTTTAACACCATTTACTTCAAAGTCTTTCAGTATAAATAATTCTTTTAACTCAACATTGTTTGTTTCAAGATTGCTTGTTTTTATATTCAAAGCTTGTACTTCAGTGTTTAATTCTAATTGTTTCGCTTTTAATAATGAAAGTTGGTTATGCAAGTCGTTAACAATATCATCATGTTTGTTTTTAATGTTTTCTAAAATAGTTATTTCTTGCTTTGCGTTTTTCAATTCATCAGTAAGTGTAGCTGCATTTTTAGCACATTCCTTTACTAAAGCACCATTTTTGTTTGCTGATTTTAATTGTTGGTTATTTGTATTTAACTGAGATTCTAGCGCTTTTATTTCTGCAGATTTATTAGTTACACTATTTGATAAACCATTTTTAGTTTTACTATGTGCTATTTTTTCAGCTGACAAATCATTAGTTAAACTTGCATTTATATTTGTAGTTGTGTTTATCTGAGTTTTTAAAGTATTTACTTCAGTAGTTAGTTTTTTAATTTTATTATTTGCATTATTTATATTATTTGTTAAACTAGTGCTTACTGATTTTTCAAGAGTAATTTGTTGTTTTAAAGCGTCTATATTTTCAGTTAACTGTTTGTTAGTCGAACTTACACTAGTACTTTTACTTTTTAAGTCCGTAATGGCAGATTGTAAGCTTACTATTTCTTTTTCTTGCTCAATAGTTACAGCTGCCAAGTCTACATTTTTAGTATTTAAACTATTTATTTTTAATATGGATTCTTCATTTTCATTATTGAGTTTTGTAATTGCTTGATCTGCATTACTAGTACTATTTTTCAAGTTGTTTATTTCTTTTTCTTGCTCAATAGTTACCATTGCAAAGTCTGCATTTTTAGTATTTAAATCTGTTATTCTGTTATTAAGCTCTTGGTTCTTTGCTTCTAGATTAGCAATTGATGCATTACTATTGGTCTCACTGTTTTTAAAAGTCTTTATTTCATTTTCTTGCTCAATAGTTAAAGCTGCCAATTCTGTATTCTTTGTGTTTAATCTAGTAGTAATTTCGTTTAGCTTAGTGACTTCAGTTGATACTGCACTTTTTTCTTCATTCAAATTGATAATTAAAGTGGTTTTTTCAGTGATTATTTTCTCTAGCCCTTCAACTTTTAAGTTACTATTTTTTAAATCAGTAATACTTCTATTCAAACTTGCTATTTCTTTTTCTTGCTCAATTGATATAGCAGCTTGGTCATTATTCTTTTCTCTTAGTGATTCTAATTCTCCCTCTTGATTTTCTCTTACTTCTGTATTTAAGGAGTTTAGTTTTGCATTATTTGTCTCAAGTGTCGTAATTTTTCTGTTTAATTCTTCAATTGTAGTATTTGTATTGCTCGTATTTTCATCTACATAACTAGTTGTTGGAATCGTGTTTTCGCCTTTTGTGTCTATATGATAGTAAGCAACCCTTGCTTTCGTTTCAGGGCTAATAATTAAACCACATGAACCATTAGTATAGTCAGGAATAAAGAAGGTAGTCAAGTAATCACTATTTACATAGACATCATAAATATTATTTTCAGTCCTTATCTCTATAAAATTATGTTCATCAACTCCATTTATTGTTTTACTTTTTAGCCAGCCTTCATGCTTACTACTACCACTTAGTGTTTTGTAGGTATTACCCAAGAGTTGCTTTATTCGGTATTCTCCTTTTTTGTTTAATTCAAAAATTATTGCTCCTTTCCCGTCTTGTTGAGCTTTTAGTATAATCCCGATACTTGCTTTTTTATTGTTGCTTGGTCCTAACCTTACAGCAGTTTTAAGTATAAAGTTACTTACTGATGATTTGTTAGCAATAATTGCGTACTCACTTTCATTATTATTTCTACTTAACAAATAGTCACCTTTGTCTAGTATGAAATAATTATCAGTTGTAGTAACTATTTTAAAGTGTTCTCCTTCTTGGTTAAAATCTTCATGTATAAATTCTTTATTATAATTAGCTGAAGATATTTGTTGTGCGTTAAGATTACTACTTAAAAAAGTGATAAGTAAGAGTGTAGTTGAAATAAAATGTTTCATTGTTTATTTTTTTCTAATTGTGGCAAATTTACAAATTATGCGTTTATCATATCATTTAAAAGGATAACTTTGCAAACATGAAAAAAATATATTTAATTTTATCTGTTTTTGCTATTGTTTTTAGTGCTTGTGAAACAGATTTTGATGTGAATGCAGATTGGGAGGAGACAACAGTAGTGTTTGGTTTGCTAGATGCGGCTAAGGATATTCAATTTATTAAAATAAAAAAAGCTTTTTTAGGTGAAGCAGATGCCGAACTTATGGCTAGTTTTTCAGATTCAGTTAATTATATCCCTGAAGACTTAGTGGTTGTATTATATAAGATTAATTTTAATGATACTATTGATTTTAGACTCCTTAAAGATACTCTCATCATTAAAGATTCATTGGATGTTATTGGTGATCAAGGTATTTTCTCCATCGAAAATAATATTATTTACTATTTTGATTCCCCCGAAAACGATAATTTTTTATCAAGTAATAGAACTTATTCTTTAGTGATACAAAATATTAAAACTGGAAATATTGTAAGCTCAACAACTGAGATTATAAAAGGATTTAATTTCTCTGCAGGAATTCCTAGTTCTTCTAGTAATAGGTTGACTTTTTATGTAGATGGGCTAGGTTATCGCTTTCCAAGGTTTGAGTGGTCATCAGTTAACTCTCCTAATGCTGAAATATTTCAATTTAATTTAAGATTTCATTATAAAGAAAATGAAGTGGAGAAAGAATTATTATGGACTCAAACTTCTTTAGGAAGTGATGATCCGCCTTTAGTGATCTTGTCAGGAGAAGATTTCTTTCATCAATTCTTAGCTAATAACTTAGAAGCTTTAGATGATGATGAAGAAAGAGAATTTATGAATATTGATATAGAAATGACTCTTGGTACTCAGGACTTGAAAACATATATTGCAGTTAATGAGCCAATTACTGGAATTGTTCAAGAGCGTCCGCAATTCACAAATATTAATAATGGTATTGGTTTATTTTCGTCAAGGTATACAAAAGTGTATCCTGGCTTGTCTTTAAATTCAGATTCTGAGAAATATATTATTGAAGAATTGGGTCTTAATTTCAAATAATCTGACGCTCTGTCAGTAAATCACTTTTAATTTTCTCTAGGGTTTTGTTTTTATGTCAGTTTTGACGTGTAAATTGTTATGGCATTGTAATTGCAATTACTATCACTCAGAAAACAAATTATTTAAATTTAAAACATAATAAAATGAGTAAAATTATTGGAATCGATTTAGGAACAACAAATTCATGTGTTTCTG
>JACNFT010000073.1 GCA_014384505.1 Cryomorphaceae bacterium
TGAACTAAAAGGAACAAGCATAGTAATATCTTTTGTTGGTAGAGGAATTAATCGAAAGACAATTGTAGTGATAACACCAAGTGTTCCTTCACTTCCTATCATTAAGGCTGTTAAATCGTAACCAGTAGCATTCTTGAGTACATTAGCTCCTGTCCATATAATTTCACCAGTTGGCAATACTACCTCCAGGTTCAATACATAATCTTTAGTAACTCCATATTTTACAGCCTTAGGTCCGCCAGCATTTTCTGCCAGATTACCTCCAAGAGAACAACTTCCTTTACTCGCTGGGTCTGGCGGGTAAAAAAGCCCTTTCAATGCAACTGCATCTCGAAATACTTGATTAATTACTCCAGGCTGAACTGTCGCTTGAAGGTTTCTCTCATCTATTTCAAGAATAGAATTTAAACGTTCAACACTCAAAGCAACGCCTCCAAAAATAGGCAAAGAACCGCCACTTAAACCAGTACGAGCACCACAAGGAGTTACCGGAATATTTTTTGAATTACAATACTTTAAAATTTTAGCAATTTCTTCAGTATTAACTGGCTTTAACACTACTTCTGGTGGATAAGATAAATCCTCTGTTTCATCATGACTATATTCCAGCAATTTTTCTGAATCTGTAAAAACAAAATCTGCTCCTATTATTTCTTTAAAAAAAGAAATGTCATCAATATTTAATTGCTTGTAGTCCATCTGTGCAAATTTAATTAAATTCGCCATTTCCAAATCTAAAAATCAATCACGAATGAAAAAGATATTAATAATTTGCTTTAGCTTAGTTTTTATAACACCTATTTTTTCTCAAAAAAGAGATATTACTTTGGATGATTTATGGAAAAACTATGCTTTCTATCCTAAAAGCATGGGCGGCCTTAATTCTATGAATGATGGAGAACATTATTCCACAATAGAAAAAACTGAAGATGGACAAGAGATAATAAAATACCAATTTAAAAATGGAAAAAAAGTACGCACCCTTTTTAAAAGTGCTGATTTTGAAATTTTAAAAATTGGAAAATACACTTTTAGTAAAGATGAAAAACAACTTTTATTAGCTACTGAAACAAAAAGTATTTATCGTCACTCTAGCAAATCCATTTATTACATCTATAATATCCATACCGATAAACTCACAAAACTTGCTGATGAAAAAGTAATGTATGCAACCTTCTCGCCTAAAGGAGATAAAGTTGCCTACGTACTGCATAACAATCTTTTTATTCAAAATATAAAAAGTGGAGAAACAACTCAAGTTACCAATGATGGAAAAAAGAACCATATTATTAATGGCGCTTCTGACTGGGTTTATGAAGAGGAATTTGCTTTAGTACGCTCTTTTGAATGGGCACCAGATGGAGAGCATATTGCTTATTACAAATTTGATGAAACGCATGTAAAAGAATTCTCTATGGATTTGTTTAAAGGAGGATTATATCCTACACAAGAAGTGTTTAAATACCCAAAGGCTGGAGAAGATAACTCTATAGTAAAGGTTTATTTTTACAACTTAGAGAAAGATAAAAATACATATATTTATACAGAAAAAGATTACGAATATATTCCAAGAATAAAATGGACAAACAACCCCAAAGTTCTTGCCCTTTACGGAATGAACCGCCATCAAAATGAATTGGATTTTGTACTCGCAAATACTGAAGACGGAAGCAACAAAATACTGTTTACTGAAAAAGACAAATACTATATTGATATACACGATAACTTAACTTTTTTACCGGAAGATAATTTTATTTGGACTTCTGAAAAAGATGGTTTTAATCATATTTATATAAAAGGTTTAGATGGATCGGAGCAACAGATTACAAAAGGTAATTGGGAAGTAACTGCATTTGACGGTGTTGATAGTGATAAAATGGAGATCTATTACAGATCAACCCAAGAGGGGTCAATAAATAGAACACTTTATGTGCAAAATTTAGAAACTGAAGAAACAAGAAAGCTTAGCACAGAAATTGGAGATAACTCAATAAAATTTAGCGATAACTTTAAATATTACATGAATAGTTACTCCAATGCTAATACAGCTCCTTATTATACACTACATAACTCAAGTGGAAAACAGTTAAAAGTATTAGAAGATAATGCTGATTTCAACTTAAAAATGGAAGCATTCAACTTAACTGAAAAAGAATTTTTTACTATTAAAACTGAAGATACCGAGTTAAATGCTTGGACGATAAAACCACCTAATTTTGATGAAAATAAAGAATATCCTTTATATATGTTTTTATATGGAGGACCAGGTTCACAACAAGTAACCAACGCTTTTGGTTGGACAAACTATTACTGGTATCAGATGCTTGCTCAAAAAGGCTACATTGTTGCTTGTGTGGACAACAGAGGTACAGGTGGAAAAGGAGCCGAATTCAAAAAAATGACTTACAAAGAATTAGGTAAATTCGAAATAATCGACCAAATAAATGCTGCAAAGTACTTTGGAGGATTGCCTTATATTGATGCCAATCGTATTGGAATTCAAGGGTGGAGTTATGGTGGATACATGTCCTCATTAGCAATAACAAAAGGAGCTGATGTTTTCAGTCTTGCTATTGCAGTGGCACCAGTCACGAATTGGCGATATTACGATAACATTTACACGGAACGCTACATGCAAACCCCACAAGAAAATCCAAGTGGATATGACGAAAATTCACCTATCAATCATGTTGAAAAATTAAAAGGACATTATTTATTAATCCATGGTGCTGCTGATGACAATGTTCATGTTCAAAATACTATGGAGATGATTTCAGCCTTAGTAAACGCAAATAAACAGTTCGATTTATTCATTTATCCTGATAAAAATCATGGGATTTATGGGGGAAATACTCGATATCATTTGTATAAAAAAATGACTGATTTCATTTTAGAGAATTTATAACCAAAAATTTTACTATTTTCGTCAACCTAATTTTATTACACAAATATGACAAATCAAGACAACCAATTATTCGGACATCCTAAAGGATTGTTCTATTTATTTTTTGCAGAATTATGGGAACGTTTCTCTTATTACGGAATGCGAGCACTACTTATGCTTTACATGGTAAATGAATTTTTTACTTACATTACTGATGAAGCCTACAGAGAAGAAATGTCTTTTGGTATTTTTGCTGCTTATGGATCATTAGTTTATGCAACACCAGTATTAGGTGGTATGATTGCCGACAAGTTTATTGGTTTCAAAAAATCAATTATGTTAGGAGGAATTTTAATGGCACTTGGACATTTCTTTATGGCATTCTATTTTAAAAGTGATGTTCTTGGCTTTGAAGTTTCAGCCATTAATCACTTTTTCTTTTATGCTGCACTTGCACTTTTAATTGTCGGAAACGGATTTTTCAAACCTAACATCTCTACTATGGTAGGAAGATTATATCCTGAGGGAGATGATAGAAGAGATTCTGGATTTACCATCTTTTATATGGGAATAAATGCCGGCGCCTTCTTGGCTCCATTAATTTGTGGTTGGTTGGGTTATGCGTATGGTTGGCACTATGGTTTTGGAGCTGCTGGAATTGGAATGATTGCTGGTTTATTAGTCTTTATGAAGGGTATGAATGATGGAGTATTTGGTGATAATGGACAACAACCTGCAGAATATATAGATAAAAAAATGTACGGAATGCGTACAGATTACTTTTTCTATTTAGTAGCAGCACTTATGGTACCTATTGCGGCATTCTTAGTTAAGTATAATGCCTTAGAAGTATTAGAAGGAATGCATTTACATTCTGCATTACTTTCTTTATTAGGAGTAGTTATCTTCGGTATTCTGGCTAAAAAAATGATTGAACTCTCAAGAATGGAGGTCTTCCGTTTATTGAGTGTCTTAATTTTAACCTTATTAATTACAGTGTTTTGGTCTTTCTTTGAATTAGCAGGTACTGCAATTACTTTATTTGCTGAAAGAAATGTAAACCTTACATTATTAAATGCTTCTCAAACCAATGCAATTAATCCTGGTTATATTATCTTCTTAGCTATCCCATTCTCAATGATGTGGGTATATTTATCAAAAACACAAAGAAACCCAACTACTCCTAACAAATTTGCTTTAGGTATATTACAGTTAGGTTTAGGATTTATAGTATTTGCAATGAGTGCACAATACATGGATGCTGCTGGTCGTACTCCGTTTATGTTCCTTATGATCGGATATTTATTACTAACAACTGGAGAATTATTCATCTCTCCTATTGGACTTAGTAAGGTTACTGAACTTTCACCAAAAAGTATGACAGCCTTTATGATGGGAGTTTATTTCTTATCCTCATCTTATGCACATTATATTTCTGGAGCAATTGCAAAATTAACTACATCAAATGAATCGGGAGTGATTCCTGAACCAGGTTTTATGACTACCATAATTGAAAAAGTAACTGGTTTTGCAGGAGGATACTCAGAATCATCAGTTGAAGGAGTGCAAAGTTTAGTAAGTTATACTTCAGTATTTACACAAGTTGGCGTTGTTGCAATAGGAATGGCTATTTTAGCGTTCATTCTATCTCCAGTGCTTAAAAAATGGATGCATGGCGTTCACTAATCAAAATAAAAAACAAATAAAAAAAATTACCATGAAAAAAATATTAGTAGTATTATTAGTTGCATTATCTATTAACGGCTTTGCACAACAAAATGAAATTGAGTGGCATACTGATGTTAATAAAGCCATCAAAATATCTACAGAAACAGGGAAACCATTATTTATGTTCTTCACAGGTAGTGATTGGTGTGGATGGTGTAAAAAATTAGTTAAAGAAGTATTTGTAAAACAAGAGTTTAAAGCATGGGCAGCAAAAAATGCAATTCTTGTTGAACTTGATTTCCCAAGAAGAACACCAATTTCTGATGATTTAAAAAAACAAAATAGGGAATTAGGAAATATGTTTGGAGTAAGAGGTTATCCTACAGGCTGGCTTGTCACTCCAACTATTGAAGACGGAAAAGTAAACTTTAACAAGTTAGGCTCTCTAGGCTATGTAGCTGGTGGGCCAAAAGCATGGATAGCTGGAGCAAATAAAATTCTAAAGACTAAATAATGAAGAAGTTACTTGTTTTATTATTCGTTTCTAGTTCATTCTTTTGTTTTTCACAAGGAGCTAAAAAAGTAGAAATTGATTGGATTCCTTTAGAAAAAGCAAAAGAATATTCAAAAAGATATAATAAAGAGATACTAATATTCTTTTATA
>JACNFT010000122.1 GCA_014384505.1 Cryomorphaceae bacterium
TGTTAAAGAATCCAAGGAACATGATTGGCATCAAGTACATCATCCATTTCATTTGCGCCATTTGCCCTGTTGCCATTGATGAATTCATATGCGTATATAACAAAGTAGAAATGGTCATCAGTAAAGTAAACAAACTAATATGATCTCCATAAAAAGGAATATTAAAGCCAAGTTCGTAGATAGAATCATAACTTGATAAATCATCTGCCCAAAGAAAACTTTCTTGCCTTAATTCAATTGAGGCTGGGAAGAAACGGAACATGGCAATAAGTATAGGGAATTGGAATAACATTGGCAAGCAACCTCCCATTGGGTTCACACCTGCTTTTCTATAAAGCCCCATAGTTTCTTGTTGGGCTTTCATTGGATCTTTTCCTTTTAACTTGTCGTTAATTTTATCAATCTCAGGCTTTAGCACTTTCATTTTTGCTTGCGATAAAAATGCTTTATAAGTAAAAGGAGCAAGTCCAATTTTTATAATTAGTGTAAGTAAAAGAATGATGATTCCGTAAGAAGAAAAGTACTTGCTTAAAAAATCAAAAATATTAATAATAATATACTGATTCACCCATCCAAATATTCCCCATCCTAGTGGTACTAATTCTTCAAAACCCTTATCGTAAGCTTTTAAGGTTTTGTAATGATTAGGTCCAAAAAAGAATTGAAAACTCAGTTGCTCGTCTCTTTTATGCTGATAAGGAAGCTCGAATTTAGCAGCTAAATCTTTTATGAATTTTGATCCTTCACTTTTTGTAGAAATTAAGTGAGTTGGCTTTTCAAATCCATCCTTAGCAATAAAAATTGCACTAAAGAATTGTTGCTTGAATGCTACCCAATTTAGGCGAGCATTTATTTTGTCCTCATCAGTTGATGTGAAGCTTAAATAATCCCCTTCATTGTCAGCACTATACTGGTACTGAATCCCAGTATACATGTCCTGATTAGTTTTGCTTTTCTCGGTTTGTGGTGTTTTCATTTGCCACTCCAAGTTCATGTAATTTGCTCCTTTAGGAATAAGGCTTTCCATTCCTATAAATTTGATGTCAAAATCAATAAGATAGTCATCAGTAAGCGTATATAAATATTCTACATAATGGCTGTCGTCAGCCTTTAGTTTCATACTTAAAGTGTTACTACTTTGTTCTGCAACAAAGTACAAGTCAGCAGTATTTATGTTGTGTCCCGTTGTAAATTGAAGATTGAAACTAGAACTATCTGCATCAAATAAATCAAGTGCTAACGAATCAAAAGTTTGATATTCTTTTAAAATTACGGATACAATTCTACCACCTTTATTAGCAACTGTAATTTTTAATTTATCATTTTCAATAACTTGAAATTCATCTGTCCCTTTTGCAGCTGAAGCAAAAACACCATATTTTGTTTTTAGCTCCTCACTAATAACGGAGTTACTTAGTATAGGAGTCGCAACTGTAGTTTCTGTAAATTGAGTTTCTGTAATTATAGCTTCAGTTGGTGCTGCAACTGGGGCTTGTTCTTGCGGTATTTCAGGAAAAAAGAAAGTATTAAATACTATCAAAATGACAGCCATTAACACAAAGCCAATTAGTGAATTTTTATCGTATTTTTTCATTGTAAAGCTTGATTATTTGTTATTGATACAGGCCTCAATAAATCCGCAAAACAAAGGATGAGGATTGGCGACTGTACTTTTATATTCTGGGTGAAATTGTACGCCAACAAACCAAGGGTGAGTAGGTATTTCTACAATTTCAACTAAATTATTTTTAGGGTTTATTCCTGAGAAAATCATCCCCGATTTTTCAAATTCAGCCTTATACTTATTATTGAATTCAAATCTGTGTCTGTGTCGTTCGCTTATCTCAGTATTTTGGTAGGAATTATATGCGTTTGAACCCTTTGTAAGCAGACAGTCATAAGCACCAAGTCTCATTGTTCCTCCTTTTTTGGTTACTGATTTTTGATCTTTCATTAAGTCTATAACAGGAAAAGATGTTTTTTTATTAGCCTCTACAGAATTAGCCTCTTTATAACCAAGCACATTTCTTGCATATTCAATTACTGCTGACTGCATTCCTAAACAAATTCCTAAAAACGGAATATTGTTTTCTCTAATATGTTTTATAGCTGTAATTTTACCTTCCATTCCTCTATCTCCAAATCCAGGAGCAACTAAAACACCCTTAAGTCCAGCCAATTTATCAGTTACATTTTTGTTATTTATTTCTTCAGCATTTATCCAATTTACTTTTACGTTGCAAGAATTAGTTACTCCTGCATGAATAATTGCTTCTGATATAGATTTATAGGCATCTTGTAATTCCACATATTTACCTACAAGTCCGATAGTAATTTCTTTTTTAGGATTTTGTAACCCCTCTAAGAAATTGCACCATTGTTCCAATTTTACTTCTGTATTGTCTACTATTCCTAATTTTCGTAATACCACTTTGTCTAATCCTTCTTTTTGCATCAATAAAGGTACTTCATATATTGATGAGACGTCCATGGATTCAATTACTGCATCACGCTCTACATTGCAGAAACGAGCTACTTTCTTTTTAATTTCAGATCCTAAAGTATGTTCTGTACGGCAAACTAAAATATCAGGTTGTATTCCGGCTTCTAATAAAGTTTTAACAGAATGTTGAGTTGGTTTTGTTTTTAACTCTCCAGCTGCTGCAAGATAAGGGACTAATGTTAAATGGATAAATAATGCTGAATTTCCTAATTCCCATTTAAGCTGTCTTACAGCCTCAATATAAGGTAGAGCTTCAATATCACCCACAGTACCACCAATTTCAGTAATTACAAAATCGTATTTTCCAGTATTTCCTAGTATTTGAATTCTTCTTTTTATCTCATCAGTAATATGAGGTATAATCTGAACTGTCTTCCCAAGGTAATCTCCTTTTCTTTCTTTTTGAATAACAGTCTGGTAAATTCTGCCTGTAGTCACATTGTTAGCTTGTGAGGTTGAATTATTTAAAAACCGCTCGTAATGTCCTAAGTCCAAATCTGTTTCTGCACCATCATCAGTTACATAACATTCCCCATGTTCATATGGGTTCATTGTCCCTGGGTCTACATTAATGTAGGGATCTAATTTTTGAATAGTTACAGAATACCCTCTAGCGGTTAATAATTTACCTAAAGATGCTGAAATGATTCCTTTACCTAATGATGAGGTTACTCCACCAGTCACGAAAATATATTTTGTAGGAAATTTACTCACAGTTTACAGTAGTTTTTGTTTTTGCAAAAATACTATTTGTTACTGATTATTCTTTTATTGATAAAAGTTTTATTAAAAGTTTTTAAAAATCAGCTAAGTAATTTAGAATGTGATGCTTGCACCAAAACTTGGCATGAGCGGTAATTGATTCACTCTTTCGTACTTTACACGGTTAAAATAAAATATATTTTCTCTATTATAAGCATTTGTTACTGATAGAGTCATATCAAGTTCAGAGTTCTTGTTTAGCTTAATGCTTTTCGAAATTGAAGCGTCTAACCTGTGGTAGTAAGGCAGTCTTCCCTCATTAAGTTCAGCATACTCAATTCCTAACTCTCCATTTGTACTTGTGTAGTCCGTATTTATACCTTCAGAAAAAGTTAGGTTTTCGTAAAAACCTTGCGTTTGAGTGAATGGGAAACCTGAACCTAAATTCCATCTCATATCTGCTTTCCAACTGTCATTTTTTCCGAATTTGTAAGAAGTAACAAAATTCATATTATGTCTTCTGTCAAAGTGTGGGTTATATGTTTTTTCTCCATCATTTCTTGTGATAATACCAATAGAGTATACCGCCCAGATGTATAATTTTTTACTTTTAAACTTAAGTAAAGCATCAACTCCTTTTGCGACTCCACTTTCAATAATAAATTCATCATCTGTATTGGAAGTCATATTTCGGTTGATGTTTGTTAGTTGAGTAAAGTCTTTAATATATCCTTCTATTTGAAAATCAATTCTTCTGCTAATATCATACTCAACCCCAGCAATCAAGTGTCTTGCCTTTTGGAACTTGTTTTTATAAGGATTCCCATCTGCTTGGTCAGGAATTTCTTCAGGAGAAGAGATGATTCCAGAGAATAAATTCACAACATCTCTGTCGGAAGTTGTACTTAATATGTTTTGTGAATAATACCCTGATGACACTTTAAATCGCAAACGGTCACTGGCAATATATTTCATTCCTAATCTTGGTTCAGGCGATACGCCAAGTGTGTATTTTTGCAATCGAAATCCAGGTTCAATAATAAAACGAGTTGTAATAAATTGGTAATTAATATAAGCTGAGAACTCTGAAGTATTTTCCTTTTGTTCAATTTTAGAATTTACAGAATTATAGGTAGTAAAATCAGTTGAGAATCCATGAATATCAAATCCATATTTTATTTTTCCTTTAGGTTGAAAATAAGTAAAATCAAATCCCATATTAAATCCATCTATTCCACTTTCTCTTAAGGGTGAAGCTTCTTCATTTAAAGAAATATCATAAGATGAATATGCGAAATTACCCTCAATTAAAACAGGAGAGTTCCCCGGAATTAGAATAAATTCTGAGCCGATACCTTGTGACGTCCAATTGAGTTCTGAAATACCTTCATAATCTACTTTATCCTGAAAATTAAAACCAAAAACATTTATTTTACTTCCATTGTTTCCGTGTAATGAGAATTTTCCATATAAATCTGTGTAAGAATATGGTAAGCCTTTGTCGTCAAAATAAAGAGTTGGGTATTTATATAAAAGTTCAGAGCTTTTATCAAGGTAAGATGTTTTTCCAGAAAAAATAAATGATGATTTTTTGTTTCCTAAAAGAGGTCCTTCAACAAAAAGTTTAGAACCAAAGGTATTAGCAGATACTTTCCCTCCAAACTCTTTTTTATTTCCATCAATGGTTTTTATATCCATTATGGAAGAGATTCTACCACCATATTCTGCACTAAATCCACCTGTGTACACATCTGTATTTCTGATGATATCAGTATCAAAAACTGAAAATAAACCAATAGAATGAAAAGGACTATAAATAGTCATGCCATCCAGTAAAACTTTATTTTGTATTGGTGAACCTCCTCTTATATAGAGTTGCCCTCCTTGGTCACCTGTAAAAACGACTCCAGGGATTACTTGCATATATTGAGCTAAGTCCGGCTCTCCACCAATATTAGGAATCATTTCCATATCTTGCTTGGTAATTTTAATAGCAG
>JACNFT010000048.1:0-13714 GCA_014384505.1 Cryomorphaceae bacterium
TATCAGGGGATTACTCAGTGACTTTAATTAACTCAGTAGGATGTGATAGTATTGTCAATCTTAATCTAACAGTTACTACAACAGGAATATCTGATATAACTAGTAATAAAAGTAACTTAGTAAAGATTACTGATGTGTTAGGGAAAGAAACACCTTACAGAAGAAACACCACTCTCTTTTACATCTATAATGATGGAACAGTAGAAAAGAAAATAATTATTGAATAACATGAAAAAAACACTCATACTTACACTTATCATCTTTACAGGATTACAGTCTTTTTCACAGAAAAGAAAAAAAGGAATCTCTTTTTCTGTAGAAGTTGGTGCAAAAAATGATTTACAAAAACCAAAACTGGTTGTTGGTATAGTAGTAGATCAAATGCGCTATGATTATATCTACAGATTCTGGGATGATTTTGGAGATTATGGCTTTAAAAGACTTATAAATGAAGGTCATTTTTTTAGAAATGCCCAGTTCGGATATGTACCAACTTACACTGGACCCGGACATGCAAGTATTTTTACAGGTACAACTCCATCTGTTCATGGGATAATAGCCAATAATTGGTATGAAAAACAGTCTAGCGAAATGGTGTATTGTGCTGGTGATGGAAGCAGGGAAACAGTTTGTAATTGTGAGAAAAATCATACTGATGTTATTTCAACTGACGGACAAATGTCGCCTCATCAAATGTTAACAACCACTATAGGTGATGAAATGCAATTGTTTAATCCAGAATCAAAAGTGATTGGAATCTCTTTAAAAGATAGAGGAGCTATCCTTTCAGCAGGTCATGCGGCAGATGCGGCATATTGGATGGATAGTAAAGGAGAGTGGATTACTTCATCATATTATATGGATGAACTTCCTGATTGGTTAAAAGAGTTTCAAGATGAAAATCCTTCTTCAAATTATTTAAAAGGGGACTGGAAAGTAGAAGAAAAATTTTCTCATAATTTAGATTCTCTTTTTATAAATAAAGGAGGAAGTGGTATAAAAAGCACCCCTTTTGGAAATACAATTTTAAAAGATTTGGCAATAGAGATATTGCAGAATGAAAAATTAGGTTTGGGAAATAGTACAGATTTTCTTTCGGTTAGTTTTTCTTCTACCGATTATATTGGACATCAATACGGACCACATGCAGCAGAAGTTAAAGACACTTACATCCGTTTAGATAATGATATCGCAGATATTTTGAATAATTTATACCAAGAAATTGGTGCTAAAAATATTGTTCTTTTCATTACTGCTGATCATGGAGTTGTTTCTGAACCAAAGGAACTCTTAGAAAGAAATATTCCTGCAGGATATTTTGATGGATCTGTTATGAAAACAGAATTATCTACTCATCTAATTGCTAATTATGGTGAAGGAGAGTGGATTAAAAATTATTCAAATAACCAATTATTTTTAAATCAAAAATTAATATCAGAAAGAAACATAAATCTTCAAGAAATTGAGAGAAAATGTGCTAATTTCTTTTTAAAATATGAATGGGTTAAAAACACTTATACTGCAACTCAAATAAATGAAAATGAGTATAATAATTCATTTCATTCCTTAATTCAAAGAGGTTATAATCAGCAAAGATCAGGAGATGTGATTGTTAGCTTACAAACTGGCTGGTTATCATCTTACTGGGAAAAAGGAGGTACGACACATGGGTCATCTTATAGTTATGACACGCATGTTCCACTAATTTTCTGGGGAGGAAAAATCCCTCAAGGACAAACGGACAGAAAAGTAAATATCCGTGATATTGCACCAACAATTTCTACAATTTTAGGAACGGCATATCCAAATGGATGTACCGGAAATCCTTTGCCAGAAGTAACTGAGTGAAAGAAATAAAGGCAATAGATTATTCAATTTGGATTGGAAAAAATTCCTTTTCTAAACTTGATATATCTAACTACTCCCAAGTTGCTATTTTGGTAGATGAAAATACCAAGAGAGATTGTTTATCCAAACTTCCACAAATAGAAAATGCTCTAATTATTGAAATTAAATCAGGGGAAGAATACAAGAATATCAGCACTTGTAATCTCATTTGGGAACAACTCACAATAAATAATTTTGACCGAAATTCACTACTCATCAACCTAGGTGGAGGAGTCATTGGTGATATGGGAGGGTTTTGTGCTGCTACTTATAAAAGAGGGTTAGAATTCATTCACATCCCTACTACTTTACTGGCTATGGTAGATGCTTCAGTAGGAGGAAAATTAGGAATTGATTTCAAAGGATTTAAAAACCAAATAGGACTTTTTAATAATCCGAAAGCTGTATTGATTTCTCCAGAATTTTTAGAAACACTGGCTGAAAATGAGTTAAAATCAGGTTTTGCGGAAGTAGTGAAACACGCATTGATTTCAGATAATTCACTTTGGGTAAAATTGAAGAATACGCCTTTTAATGAATTGGATTGGGAAAGCATTATTAACACTTCCGTTCAGATAAAAAATAAGATTGTTTTAGCAGATCCTTTTGAAAAAGGAGAACGAAAGAAACTCAATTTTGGGCATACTTTTGGTCATGCAATTGAAAGTTATTATTTGGAGAAGGGAACACCCATTTCACATGGAGAAGCAGTATTTATGGGAATGATATTAGAAACTAAAATTTCTGATTTATCCGAAACTGACAAAAATGAAATTAAGAATTATGTCCTTAGTAATTTTGCTTTACCCTATACTCCAAAGAAATCAAGCCTACATAAATTTCTGATAAACGATAAGAAAAACCAAAATGGAAAAATTAATTTCACTTTATTAAATGGAATAGGAAATTGTTCATTAGATAATTTATTCTCATTAGATGAATTATAAAATTTCACATCCTACAAAAGTGGTGGAGTGTGAAATTGACTTACCTGGTTCAAAAAGTATTTCCAATCGATTATTAATCATTCAAGCACTTTGCAAACAAGAATTTGCAATTACAAATCTGTCAAGCTCTGAAGATACAAAGTCTTTACAGAAAGCTTTAAAAGCTACTAAAGTTACAATTGATATTGGTGCAGCAGGAACTTCTTTTCGATTCTTAACCGCTTATCTTTCTACTTTGGTTGGTAAGAGATTTATCTTGACTGGAAGTAATAGAATGAAAGAAAGACCCATTAAAGAATTAGTAGATGCTTTACTAGATTTAGGAATTGAGATAAAATATTTGGAGAAAACGGGTTTCCCACCTTTAGCAATTTTAGGTACTGAGATAACAGAAAACAAAGTAAGTATTGATGGACAAATAAGCTCTCAATTTATTTCTGCTCTTTTATTAATTGCTCCAACTTTAAAGAATGGATTAAAACTTCAAATTTCTGGCAAAATAGTTTCTAAACCTTACATAATAATGACTTTAAAACTTATGGAAGAATTTGGAATTTCTCATACCTGGCTAGAAAATACAATTGAAAT
Organism: Cryomorphaceae bacterium; assembly: GCA_014384505.1. GTDB lineage: Bacteria > Bacteroidota > Bacteroidia > Flavobacteriales > BACL11 > UWMA-0277. Next base: position 3,423 of record JACNFT010000048.1, read on the forward strand.
AAAACCACAGAAATATAGTGCAAAAGATTATAATATAGAAGCCGATTGGTCGGCAGCATCTTTTTGGTATGAAATTGCTGCACTTTGTAGCAGCTGTAATATTACACTAAATGGATTAACTGAAAATTCTATTCAAGGAGATAGAAAAGTTATGGAGTTGTTTAAAAATTTAGGAGTACAAACGAAATTTAAAAACGGAAGTATTATACTCTCTAAAAAAGAAGAAAATGACATTTCAAAAGAAATAAACTTAATCAACACACCAGACTTATACCAACCTTTAAAATGCACTCTTTTTGCCAAAAACTTAACAACTAAATTTTTAGGCTTACAAAGCTTAAAAGACAAAGAAACCAATAGAATAAAAGCAGTAGAAAAAGAATTATTAAGTCTAGTTACAACTAAAAAAATAACAACATACAAGGATCACAGAATGGCAATGAGTTTTGCGCCTCTATGTTTAAAATACGAAACATTACAAATAAATGATGTGGCAGTAGTAGAAAAATCATATCCTAACTTTTGGAATGATTTAAAAAAAGGAGGTTTTATAATAACGCCATTAACTCACTAAGGCAAAATATCTCATGCACTACTGAGTGCTTGTGAGCTAACTTGTTTGGATTAAAATAAACACCTTGCATACCAATTTGTTCAGCACCTAATACATCAACGGGAAAGTCATCTCCAATCATAATACTTTCATCCGGTTTTGCCTTTGCCTGTTCCAAAGCAAACTCAAATATTTTAGCATTTGGCTTCTTCACTCCTACTTGTTCGGAAGTTACAATGACATCAAAATATTGTGCTAAATCAGAAGATGCTAATTTAATGTGTTGCACCTCTTCAAATCCATTAGTAATTATATGCAGTGAGTATTTTTTTTTCAAATATAATAGTACTTCATGCGTATAAGGGAAAAGAGTAGTTTTTAGGGGCGATTCTTGTATGTATGCCAAGCCAAATTGTTCTGCCAATTCTGAATCATCAATATCGTATTCAGCTAAAGCGAGTTGAAATCTTTTCCCTCTTAATTCTTCTTTCTTTATCTTGTCTTCACGATATAACTCCCATAATTCTTCATTATGTATTTTATATTTTTTTATAAAATTATCAGCAGTATCTATTCCTTTTTCAATTAGTTTAAAGTCCTTAATTAATTGTAAAAGAGTTGTGTGAGAATTTTTTTCAAAATCCCATAAAGTACGGTCTAAATCAAAAAATATGTGTTTTATCATTAATCTAAAATGCAGTAAGAGCTACCGAAATAACTAAGGACCAGCCTACAACTGAGGTAATAAGAATAGGAATTGTTTTTTTCTTTTCAGGGAAAAAGTGAAGTGCTAGATAAGTGCCAATTGGAATAGACAAAAATATAGGTGTTAAAAAGGCTATGCCAAATAAACCATATTTACGAGCAGTTTTAATAGCCAATATATTCTTCATACTTCTTTTCTTCACTTTATTTTTTCTTCTTGATGCAATGAATTTGTATATTTTATCGCTTAAAAAGGAAAAAACAAAAATACTCAACACTCCACCTGCAACAGAAAAGAGAAGGGTTTGAATAAAAGTAAAATCATATTTCATGATAGAGAGTGGTATAGCAAACATAAATTTAGTGCCACTTAGGAAGATTACAACTAATATTTTTAATGCTATTGACATAATTACTTTTCATACCCTTAACGCATATTGCTTTAAAAGGGTTGCTAATTTCGTAAAAAAAGTAACAGTAACCAATTTATAATTTTAAATTCTTATGTATTTAAATTTTCTCGCCAAATGCTAAATCTCCAGCATCTCCCAAACCAGGTACAATATAGGATTGGGCAGTCATCTCCTTATCCTCAGCACCAAGCCAAAGAGTACAATTTCTGAAAGGTAAGTTTTCTTTAAAATATTGTATTCCTTCAGAGCTAGCAATAGTTACCACCACATGAATATGTTTTGGCTTTCCTTTTGAAAGCAGAGCCTCCATAGCCAAGACCATTGAACTACCACTTGCCATCATAGGGTCACACAATATAACTGTCTTGCCTTCTAAATCTGGAGAAGACATATATTCAATTTTTATTTCGAAATCACCTCCTCTATTATGCTTTCTGAAAGCAGAAATGAAACAGTTTTCTGAGCTATCAAAATAATTAAGTAAGCCTTGATGTAATGGTAGTCCCGCACGCAATATAGTAGCCAATACTGGTTTTTCTATCATTAAACTTTCTGAAGAAATACCAAGTGGAGTAGTAATATCATTATTTTCATAAGTCATTTTTTTACTAATTTCATAAGCAAAAATTTCACCTATTCTTTCAATATTCCTTCTGAAACGCATTGCATCTTTCTGAATATTTACATCTCTTATTTCACGAATAAAATGATTAAATATTGAATTCTGTTTTCCTAAATTAATGATTTCCATTTTTAAGTATGTATTAATTTAACCATCTCTTCATAAACATTACGCCAACCTTTCCATACCCCTACATCACTAAAAGTATCATTATGCCAAATGCTTATTAACGTTCCATCTACTTGTTTTACTTCATTTATAATTTCACCTAATTCTTGAACCACGTCATCAGGATTTAACTCCATATTAAACTTTAAGGTATCATCAACTATTGCAAAAGGATAAACTTTAATAGGAAGAACCTGTTCCATATCTAAGTTATAGAATGTAAATGAACTAGCAATTCCCGCCCTAAATCCCAAAACAGAAGCATAACCCATTGTATAATCATTAGTAATACCAACTTCTAATAACCGTTTATATGTATTAGGAAATGATAGCTGTAAAAAGTGTTGACGACTAAAGGTAACTTCTCTCTTTTGAATATCCTCAAGGCGTTTTATCTCAACTGCTAATTGGGTTTCATTAATACTTGAACCAAAAGAAGGATGAATACCTACTGGCGCCAAATCAGCTAAACGTTTGACTAAAGCTTGAAAGTTACTGTTTGTATGGGAAATATTTTTGTCATTCAATCCGTAATCTCCTAATAGCACAAAATAACGCACATCAAGATTATATTTCTTCTTCAAATTAAATTGCAAGGAATAAGTATCAAAAGGATCTTTTCTTTTCTTAGAGCTAACTGCTGCTGCCATTTTTAAAGAATCAATATCAAACCTTAAAATTGCTTTTAATAAAAATGCAGCTGAACGTACAAAACCTTTGCCTTTATACTGATAAGCATTGTCAATATCAATAGTTGAAATGAACTTAAATATTGGAGATTTTATTTTCAAATACGGAAACTTATCCTCAAAAACACTTATTAATTGCTTAGCCCAGATATTAACAACTGGCTTTTGTAAAAAATTATGCTTAAAGGCTAAACTCTCTTCTGCTTTAAAACGATTATATTTATCTTTTAAGTGAGGTAGATACTCCTCATACCTACTTACTAAATAGAAGCTAGCTGCAAAAATATCATACGCAAAAGCACTTTCATTTGAAGTTTGAAAAAAAACTGGGCAATTTTCATGCTCCCCAATTTGGATTGACACTTCATTAATTCCTCTTTCATTCAATAAAGAATATGCCTCTACAAATATTTCATGCTCACAAATAGGAGATAATGAATAATTCAATTTTGAAGTTTGAGTAGTTAGGTAGGTAGGCTTGTCATCCGTTAACTGATATTCAATTTGGTAAATATCATTGAAAATTAGCCCAAAGACATACTGGTGCCTGGCTGTAATCTTAGGAATATATACTAACAAGCTTTGCATAAGGCAAATATAAAAAAAAGGGCTTATCGCAATGATAAACCCTTTCTAGATAATTAATTTCTTATTTATTTATGCTAATGCATTTACATGCTTAGATAATTTTGACTTTAAATTAGAAGATTTATTCTTATGAATAATATTTCTTTTTGTCAATTTATCCAACATACCTGCAACTTTAGGAAATAAAGCAGCTGCTTCTTTTTTGTCCGTTAAAGCACGCAAAGCTCTTACTGCATTTCTTGTAGTTTTATGCTGATATTTATTTAACAATCTTTTTGTTTCTGATTGTCTTATTCTTTTTATTGCTGACTTATGATTTGCCATAGTTTTAAATTTTAGTAGCCCGACGGAGAATCGAACTCCGGTTACATGGATGAAAACCATGCGTCCTAACCACTAGACGACCGGGCCATAATGTTCTCAAAATTGAGGGTGCAAATTTATACTTTTTTTAAAACCAAACGAAAAATTAATCATTATTTGTTTCAAAAGAAAATTTGTAACCCATTCGTTTGGCTGTTTTTAGTTTTTGATTGTTATTCATATCTAGTATTTGATGAACAGACACAACCTTAACATCATTGAAATTTGGTGTTTGTAAATCAAAATTTAAAGCATAAACCATTGTTTCATTAATGATTTTATCAATCTGATCTGTATTTATTTGTTGATTTACAAAATCATTAAACAAAAAACCTAACTGTTTATCACCCTCAACAAAAAAATGTTTATCCTTATTAATAAATACACGGGCAATTAAATAACCCGCATCATTCATACGATTATATTTAAAAGAATCCGAAAGAAAATTATAGATATTAATCACCCCGCAAAAAGACCTTAACTTATCCTGCTTAACATATTTTGTTTTATGAATTGAATGCGAATTTGGAAAATCAAATACATTGGAATGCATATGAAAGAGTAAAGTATCCCCCGAAAATTTTAATTTTGATTCAAAATCACCATCTGAAGAATAGATGACTTGCACATCTTTGTCAGCTAATTCATTATTAATAATATTTGATTTAGCTTCTAAATACTGCTGAAATTCAGCGAAAACTGATTTAGTTTTTCGATAAACCTCTTGCTTTGTACTCGCTTTAGTCTTTAATAACTCAATAATCTTTTCTTTATCATTCATCTTTTAATATGATTTTGCAAATAACACTCTATTGGTTGAGGGTTTGCCTGTAAAAACACAAACCCCATCCTCCTTTTTGACATCCAAAGGAATACATCTTATTGTAGCTTTAGTTTCTTGCTTAATTAATTCTTCAGTTTCAGAAGTACCATCCCAATGTGCATAAACAAAACCCCCTTTTTCAATTAACTTTATAAATTCTTCTTTAGAGTCCGCTTTATAGGTTTTTTCTTCACGATAGGTTAATGCTTTTTTATATAAATTATCTTGAATGTTCTCTAACAAATGTTCAACCTTATTTTCAATATCTATTATCTGGTAAGTTTCTTTTTCCAAAGTATCTCTACGAGCCACTTCAATGGTACCGTTTTCTAAATCACGAGCCCCTAATGCTAAACGTAATGGCACTCCTTTCAATTCATATTCCGCAAATTTCCAACCTGGCTTATGTGTATCTCTATTATCAAATTTAACTGAAATGCCTTTTTCTTCTAAAGCCATCTTCACTTTGTTCGCAACCTCTGATACAGCATCTAATTGCTGATCTCCTTTGTAAATTGGTACGATAACTACCTGAAATGGAGCTAGTTTTGGAGGCAATACTAAACCATGATCATCAGAATGCGTCATAATCAAAGCACCCATCAAACGAGTTGAAACACCCCATGAAGAAGCCCAAACATATTCTTTTTTCCCTTCCTTAGTTGCAAACTTCACATCAAATGCTTTTGCAAAATTTTGTCCTAAAAAATGAGATGTTCCTGCTTGTAAAGCCTTTCCATCTTGCATAAGCGCTTCAATACAATAGGTTTCTTCAGCTCCGGCAAAACGCTCATTGACTGATTTTAATCCTTGAACAACTGGCATTGCCATAAAGTTTTTAGCAAAATCAGCATAAATACCAATCATCTGCTCAGTTTCCTCTACTGCTTCCTTTTTAGTAGCATGAGCAGTATGACCTTCTTGCCATAAAAACTCTGTAGTCCGCAAAAACAATCTTGTACGCATTTCCCATCTTACTACATTTGCCCATTGGTTTATCAAAATTGGCAAATCACGATATGATTGTATCCACTTACGGTAAGTATCCCAAATAATGGTTTCAGATGTAGGGCGGACAATTAATTCTTCTTCTAATTTAGCAGTAGGGTCAACTATTAAGCCACTACCATCTTCAGCATTTTTTAAACGATAATGTGTAACGACAGCACATTCTTTTGCAAAACCCTCAACATGAGCAGCCTCTTTACTTAAATATGATTTTGGGATAAAAAGAGGGAAATAAGCATTCACATGACCTGTTGCTTTGAACATTCTGTCTAGTTCTGCTTGCATTTTTTCCCAAATTGCAAACCCATAAGGCTTAATTACCATACAACCTCTTACTCCTGAATTCTCTGCTAAATCAGCACCTTGTACAATTTCATTATACCATTGTGAATAATCCTCTTCTCTTGATGTTAGTTTTTTTGCCATTATGCTTTAAAAAATGTAATTTTGTATTGTTATTCTCGTTAACTTATTAAAGTTGCACAAAACTAACAATTAAAATAGCATAAGTTTATGACTGTCAAACAAAAATATACTACTATGAAAGCTTTACTTTCTACTTCTATCGTTTTACTTTTTTTATCTTCTTGCATTACATCCTCCCATCTGCATTATAGCGATCCTAATTATTTGGGTAGCGCTGAATTTAGTAGTTATGAAGAAATTGTAACAGAACCTGTATCTGAAATTTATCAAACACAAGATACAGACACAATAACTGATAATTATTATAGCGAGTATGATGTTGCTGATGATTATTATGATTATAGTTTTTCTTCAAGAATAAGAAGATTCCATAGACCAATGTATTACAGTAATTATTATGGTGGTCTTTATACTGATTATTACTGGTATAATAATGATCCTTTCTATTGCGGAACAAGCATCTATTACGGATACAATTGGAATTCTCCTTATTATTCATACTATTCTCCTTATTACTCCAATAATTACAATAGTTATTACGCTTATGAACACAATAATTACCACCATAACACACCAACTTACACCTATTACAATAATAATAACCACACAACAGGACATAGAGGCTCCTTATCCTCACATTCTAGTGGAAGAGGAGTGAAAACAAATACTATTATCCCGAATACTAATGTTAATACATCAACCTTAAACATTAGTAATGGAAATATCCTAAAAAACAACACCAATTCTACAATTAGGAATACCTCACCTTACAGGGGAAATACGAGTATTAAGTCAGGTAATAGCAGAAACAATACAAGTATAAAAACAAATACCAACAGAGTTAATACTACCAAAACAGACAACTCTTATACGGAAAATACATCAAATAAGACTACTACTAAAAAAGGAAATCGCTCCTATACTGCTCCAAAATCAAACACAAATAACAAAAGTTATTCAGCTCCAAAATCTAATTCCAGTAAAAGAAATTATAACTCAGGAAGTAGTAAGTCTAACAGTGGAAGTAGATCCTCAGGAAATTCAAATAGAAGAAGTACAAAACCAAGAAAATAAGAAATGAAAAAAGGATTATTAGCAATATCAATTATTGCACTAAGCAGTATTACTTTATTAGCTCAAAACGAGATTGATGCTTTACGTTTTTCTCAAGACGCTCCATTAGGAACAGCTCGTTTTTCAGCAATGAGTGGTGCATTTGGCTCTTTAGGTGGAGAGTTTTCCGCACTAAGTCTAAACCCTGCAGGAATTGGTATGTATCAGTTTTCTGAATTTAGCTTTACTCCCAGTTTCAGTCTAAATAGCACTACTTCTTATTATGGAAATAAAGAAACTGACTACAAATCAGGATTAAAAATAGGCAACATAGGTCTTGTATTTTCAAGTCTTAGAGAAAATTCGGAATGGAAAAGAATTAATTTTGCTATTGGCTGGAATCAATTAGCAAATTATGATAGTAATATTAGAATTCAAGGTGAAAATAATACTTCCTCAATAGCTGATAATATCTTAGCGATTTCTCAAGGCAATTCTATTGATGAGTTAAATACACTTTATTCTGCGCCTGCTTTCTGGACTAACTTAATAGATTTAGCAAACAATAGTGTAGACACAACAACTAATTGGTATGCTCACGATAACGGAAATTATATTTCCCATGTTAAAGGAAATTCTTCAAAAACTCAAACTAAAAATATTCATTCTTCTGGAGGGAAAAATGAGTTTATTTTCTCTATCGGAGGGTCTTTTAACGAACAGTTATACTTAGGAGCTACAATAGGAGTTCCTACTTTAGATTATTATGAAAAATCAACTTATAGTGAAACAAATTTTGAAGATACAATTAATGGGTTGCAAGGATTTGACATACATGAGGAATTAAGCGTCTATGGAGCTGGTCTAAACTTAAAATTAGGTGCAATACTTAGAGTATCCGAAAACTTAAAACTAGGCGCCTCCCTACACACTCCTACAGCTTATAGTATTGAAGAAACTTTCAGCACAAGCATAACAACACATTTTACTGAAGAAAGTTTTACTGAACACTCAAATATTAACTACTTTGAATACGATTTAATTACGCCTTGGAAAGCAATTTTAAGTGCATCATCCTTATTAAACAAAAACATTCTATTGAGTGCCGATTATGAAATAGTTGACTACTCTTTCTCAAGCATGCATTCTAGTCAATACACGTTTACTAATGAGAACAATATTATTCAGGAACTATATACCAAGGCTTCAAATATCCGTTTAGGTGCTGAGATAAATATAAAGCCTTTTGTAGTTAGAGCTGGATACTCAAAATACGGAAGTGCATTTGCAAACAAAGATTACAGTAAAGAAAATTACAGCTTTGGATTGGGGATAAATAATGGTGGGTACTATTTGGATGCAGCTTATGTATTATCACAAGGAAATGGTGAACACCTACTATACAATGAGGATTATATCAATCCCGTATCTTTAGTAAATACAAATCATAGTCTAGTATTCACTCTAGGATTTAGATACTAATTAGTAACGCGAACTAAACCAACTTTTGCTTTTTGATGAATTCCTCTTTCATAATCAAAGTCAGAAAGGGATAAACATTTTTCAAAATAGATTTTTGCTTGATTTAACTTTTCCTGTTTTTCGTAAATCAACCCTATTTGTAAAGCTGACATAGGTGCATAATAGTTTTTAGATTTTTTTCCTAAATCAAAAGCTTTTTGATATTGAGCAATTACTTGTTCATCCAAGTACATCAGCTTTGATTCAATACGCGCTAAACGATAATAATACTCATCAAAAAATCCAGCGTAATCTGACAATTTATTTTCACTCGTTAGCTCTAATTGTGCTTTCTCATAATATCCACCATCATAAAGTAATCTTGCTCTTAGTAATTTTGGAGAATTCAAATGGTTTTTCTCAGCCTCTTTTAAGGCAACTTTATCTTCATCAATAAATGCTCTTCCTTCTAATTTTATTTTTTTCAAATACCCCATTTCTTCATCACTCTTCTGTTGTAAAAAAGCAATCCAAGACAATTTTTGATAGGCAGATTTTATATAATTATTTCCTTTAAAATTCTTAAGAAACCGATTAAAATACATCTCAGATTTTTCATAATCCAATGAGTACAAATAAGAGATACCTTGTAAATAATCTAAATAATGAAAAGGATATTTCCCTTGATCAGCTGGACGGTTTTCCAACACCTTAATGCATAAAGCATTCTTACCTAAAGCATGTGAAAGACGAGCTGCAGCAAAATTTAACAGATAATTATCGGAATACTCACTTGCTATGACATCCAATAATTGCTTATAAGCTATTTCATTATTGGTCATATTTAACTGCAAGAAAGTAGTTAAGAATAAAATTTCTGAATGATACATTTCCATTTCCTCATCTTGTAACAAAGACTTCAACTCTGCTAAACCAAGCTCAACACCTCCTTCCATCCCTACTAAGTTAATTACCCATTGATATTTTTCAGGAATAGCCCCAACCAAAGTATGTAATAATCCTAATCCTTTTATATTGAGTTTAAAATTAGGAAATTGCTCATGATTTTTTTCCAAAAGAGAATAGGCTTTCTGAATTTCATAAGCAGCAGTCAAGTACTCTTCAAATTTTATACGAGCAAAAGCCCATTGTAAATGCACTTCAGCTTGAGCATATAAATAATATGGAGAACTATCATCACCTGCTTGAATAAAATCAATTCTATCTGACTTCAATTCCTTTGCAGTTGAGAAAAACTCTGCTTCTTCCCCAATAATAATCGTTAAAAAGTCAATATAATTTTGATGTAAAACAAGGATGGCATTATCAGGGTTTTCTAATTGTTCTATTTGAAGCAATTTATTGGCAGCTTCAAATTCCAAATTGATAATATGAGTGTACGATTGCTGCATTCTTTCAT
>JACNFT010000048.1:14664-26491 GCA_014384505.1 Cryomorphaceae bacterium
TATCGGATTTGTATTCACTTTTGATAATCGGACGGCAAATTTAGTAAAATTTTTGACAAGCAAATCATAAATCAAATCCTTTGTAAATTGCTCACTTTCATAATGCCCAATGTCTGCAATAACAATCTTATTTTCAGCATCAAAAAACTCATGATATTTAAAATCAGCTGTAATAAATACATCCGCTTTTGCAGCCTTTGCATTGTTTAGCAGAAAACTTCCACTGCCTCCACATACAGCTATTCTTTGTATTTTTTCTTTAATAATAAGTGTATGTCTAATGCATTTGGTTTGCATCTTGGCTTTTAAGCTCTCCAAAAATACTTCTGTATTTACAGGTGTTTTTAGTTCGCCAATAATTCCTGACCCTACTAAATCTGAATTTACTTCTTGTTTTGGTGCTAACACTTTGCAATTTATCAGTCCTAATTTTTCTGCAATTTTAGCATTCACTCCATTGTGTACATTATCCAAGTTGGTATGGATAGCATAAATAGCAATATTATTTTTTATTGCTTTTATTACTGTACGCTCAATATAATTACTGCCATTTAGCTTTTTAAGTCCGCTAAAAATAATTGGATGATGAGCAATTACTAAATTACATCCTGTTGCTATTGCCTCATCAATTACTGCTTCCGTACAATCTAAAGTAATAAGCGCACCTTTAACTTCCGACTTAGCATCCCCAACAATTAAACCGCAATTATCATAGTTTTCTTGATACTCGAGTGGAGCAATATTTTCTAAAAAATTAGTTACTTGTTTTATTTTCATTTTTCAAAAATACAAAACAAAGTCTATTCCTCAATTTCTAGTATCTCAAATCTAAACCTTATCTTTGCCCTATGCGATATTTACTTTTCCCATTATCCTTCATTTACGGCAGCATTACAGCTATGCGTAATTTGTTATTCGACTATGGAATTTTTAAATCTCAAAGCTACACTATTCCTATTATCTGTATTGGTAATTTATCAGTAGGAGGCACAGGGAAAACACCACATACTCAATACCTTTTAGATTTATTAAAGAATAACTATAAGGTTGCTGTACTAAGCAGAGGGTATGGACGTAAAAACTCCAACTTACAATTTGTTGAAACTACAAGTAATGCTTTTGAAGTAGGTGACGAACCTTTACAGCTAAAACAAAATAATCCCGAATGCTTAGTTGTTGTAGAAAAAAACAGAAATAAGGGTGTAAAAAAAATCCTAAAAGATTTTCCTGAAACTGAAGTTATCCTTTTGGATGATGGCTATCAGCATAGATGGATAAATGCAGGATTTAATATCCTAATTACCCCCTTCTCATCTCCTTATTACAAGGACTACCTTATGCCAGTTGGTAAATTAAGAGAAAGTAATAAAGGAGTTTCAAGAGCAAATGCTGTAATATTTAGTAAAAGTCCTGAAAACACCAATCCTACTTTGAAGAAAGGAATGTTAGAGAGATTACATCTATTTGCACATCAAGAAGCTTATTTTTCAGGAATTGAATATCATAAATTCAAATGCATAAGCAATAATACTGAACTAGAGGAAAACAACCCCTACAGCATCACCTTAGTTAGTGGTATTGCAAATACAAACCCTCTTATTAAATATCTTGAAGAAAAAGGGCACAGTATTAATCATTTGAAGTATTCTGACCATCACAATTACATCAGTAATGACATTGAAACTATCTTAGCAGAATACAATGCTGATAAAAGCATAAAAAAACTTATCTTAACCACCGAAAAAGACGCTACAAAACTAAAGCAATTTTTACCACACTTTAAGGATGTTAATTTTTATTATATCCCTATTGAAATAAAAATTGAACAGTCAGAAAAATTTAAAAACCAGATACTTGATTATGTTGCAAAAAATTAAAGAATCAGCAGAATTCTTAGAAAAGAAAACAAACTACAATCCTCAAGTAGGCATAATACTAGGGACAGGACTTGGTGGTTTAGTGAATGAAATTGAAATTGAACATTCCATTTCTTATGAAGACATTCCTAACTTTCCGCTCTCAACAGTTGAAGGACATTCAGGTCGATTGATTTTTGGAAACTTGGGGGGGAAACAAGTAGTTGCTATGCAAGGTCGCTTTCATTTTTATGAAGGATATACTATGGAAAAAGTTACTTTTCCTGTACGGGTAATGAAATTACTTGGAATCAAAAACCTAATTGTTTCTAATGCAAGTGGCGGAGTAAATCCTAGCTATGAAGTAGGTGATTTAATGATATTAAGTGATCACATTAACTTAATTCCAAATCCTTTAATTGGACAAAATATTGCAGAGCTAGGCCCAAGGTTTCCTGACATGAGTGAAACCTATTGCCCTACCCTTATCGCAAAAGCTGAAACAATAGCAAAAGCTAATAATATTCCTGTTCAAAAAGGAGTTTATATTGCCTTAACAGGACCTACTTTGGAGACTCCTGCCGAATATAAATACATGCGAATTATTGGTGGAGATACAGTTGGAATGTCCACCGCACCAGAAGTAATTGTAGCAAGACATATGGATATTCCTTGTTTTGCTATGTCAGTAATTACTGACCTTGGGGTACCTGGAAAAATAAAAAAGGTAACCCATGAAGAAATACAAAAAGTATCAGAAGTAGCAGAACCAAAACTAACACTAATCATTAAAGAACTCATAGCCTCAATATAATGAAAAAAATTATCCTATTATTAAGCATCTCACTTCTTACTATAAGTAGTAATGCACAACAAACTGCTAATCTTTTATTCCACTGGCAGGACACAAGCCTTGTCGGTTCTTGGGCATACGACAATACATATAACGAATGCTGGGGGATGGTTGTAAATGACAGAGAAATTGCAATTATTGGTTCAACTGCAGGAACACACTTTTTTGATGTTACTGACCCAGCAAATAGTTCAGCAGTTGCATTTGTTGCTGGAGCATATATTGGAGGAGGGGTTATCCATAGAGATTATCATGATTTTGATGGATACCTATATGTAGTGTGTGATGAGGGAAGTTCATCCACTTTACAGATTATTGATGTCTCTAACTTACCAAATTCGGTAAATACAGTTTACGATTCTAATCAACTGTTTACAAAATCTCATAATATCTTTATTGATACAGCAACCGCAAAATTATATGCTTGCGCTTCTAACTCCGCAATGGATATATATAGTTTAGCTAATCCTACAAATCCTACTTTCATTTACTCATACAATGATGTTGGGCATGTTCATGATGCCTATGTTCGTAATGACACGGCATATTTAAATTGTGGTCCTGATGGATTTAGAGTCGTAGATTTCCACTACTTAGACTTGCTAGGAGGCGTGGCTGTTGAATTAGCTTCATTAACATCTTATCCAGATGCTGGCTATAATCATTCAGGTTGGTTAAATGATGATGGAACACTATATATTATGCAAGATGAAAACCATGGTTATGATGTGAAAATACTAGATGTTGCTGACCTAAATAATATTTCAGTTTTAGCTACTTTTAATTCGGGAGTTGATCCGCAATCAATGGCACATAATGGAATTATAAAAGGCGATTTAGCCTATATTCCATACTACCATGACGGCCTAAGAGTATTTGATATTTCTGACCCAAGTAATCCTGTTCAAACTTGGGAATATGATACTTATGCTCCTAATAGCCATGCCTCCTACAAAGGAGCTTGGGGTGTTTATCCTTATTTACCTTCAGGGAATATTATTGTTTCAGATATGCAAACTGGACTTTATCTGTTTGAGTGCGAAACTCCAACAGCAATAATTGAAAATAAATTAACTCATAACCTTTTTCCAAATCCAGTAGCAACTCAGTTTACAATTCAAAACTCGAATGCTGAAAAATTTACTTTATACAATAGTTTAGGAGCTAAAGTACTCGAACAAGAAATCCACAAAAATCAGAATACAATTTACAGAGAAAATCTAAGAAATGGTCTGTACTTTTACACGCTTAATAAAAAAGGAAAGACAGTAGAATCAGGAAAAGTAATATTTGAATAATGAGTTTAAGAGATAAATATGAAGTTGTAATTGGACTAGAAGTTCACGCTCAATTACTAACTAAAACAAAGGCCTATTCTTCTGATGAAAGTATTTATGGGGAAGCTCCCAATACTAAAACATCAGTTATTTCATTAGGACACCCAGGTACACTACCCAGAAGCAATGCAAAAGTCATTGAATATGCTGTAAAGTTGGGAATAGCTGTAGGAGCTGATATCAGAGAAAGAAATGAGTATGCACGTAAAAATTACTTTTATGCTGATTTACCAAAAGGATATCAAATCACACAAGACACAACCCCTATTTGTAATGGAGGTACAATACAAATTAAAGATGCTGAGGGAAAACCTAAAAAGATAAAAATCACAAGAATTCATATGGAAGAGGATGCTGGAAAATCAATTCATGATTTAGACCCGTTCCATACTTTAATTGATTTAAACAGAGCAGGAGTCCCTCTAATTGAGGTTGTTTCAGAACCAGATGTTCGCTCCTCTGATGAGGCTTATCAGTACATAAATGAAGTGCGAAAATTGGTGCGCTATTTAGATATCTGTGATGGAAATATGGAAGAAGGATCTTTAAGATGTGATGCTAATATTTCAGTAATGCTGAAAGGGGCTAGTGAATTTGGAACTAAAGTAGAAGTCAAAAATATGAATTCTACTAGAAATGTAAAGCGAGCTATTGAGTTTGAAATAGATAGACAAATAGCTTTAGTAGAAGAAGGTAAAGAAGTGAGTCATGAAACAAGAAGTTTTAATGCAGCTAATAACTCTACTATTTCAATGCGACACAAGGAAGAAGCAAATGATTACCGCTACTTTCCTGAACCAGACCTACAGGCAGTAATTGTTACTCAAGAATATATTGAAAAAGTAAAAAATAGTTTACCTCCCCTACCAAGCGAACTTTTCCAAAAGTTCACTACTGAATTTGGTTTGTCAGATTATGATGCAAATATTCTTACAGATGAAAAAGGAATTGCACTATACTACAATGAATTATGTGGTTCAACCAAAAACTATAAGTCAGCTGCTAATTTTGTGAACGGAAGTGTAAAGTCTTACCTAAATGAAAAAGCAATTAGCATTGCCGAATTCTGTATAAAACCTAAAAGATTAGCAAGCCTCATTACTATTGTTGATCAAGGCAAAGTGAGTAATACAGTAGCTACATCAAAAGTGTTTCCTGCAATGCTTGTTTGTAATGATACAGCTGATAAAATAGCAACTGACAATAACTGGATTCAAGAAAGTGACAGTGATGCTTTAGAAGATTATATTAAACTCGCAATAGCAAAATACCCAGAAAAGGCAAAAGACTATAAAGAAGGTAAAAAAGGACTAATTGGTTTATTCATGGGGGAAGTAATGAAGCTTTCGAAAGGACAAGCTGATCCAAAATTAGCTAACCAGTTACTAAGGAATCAACTAGAAAAATAATTTTGACAAAAGACAAAATATATTTCGCATCCGACTTCCATTTAGGAACTCCTAATAGGGTAGAAAGCCATAAAAGAGAAAAGCAGATTGTCAAATGGCTTACTGAAATTGAAAAAGACGCAAAAGCAATTTATTTAGTAGGCGATATTTTTGATTTCTGGTTTGAATACAATAAAGTAGTTCCTAAAGGATTTGTTCGTTTATTAGGAAAAATTGCCAACATAACAGATAATGGAACACCAGTACATTTATTTGTAGGCAATCATGATTTATGGATGAGAGATTATCTAGAAACTGAAATAGGCGTAAGCATACATCACGAAAACATCATTATTCAACAAGAAAATAAAAAGATACTTATAGGACATGGGGATGGATTAGGAGATGGAGACTATTTATATAAAATTCTTAGAAAAATATTTACTTCAAAAATCTGTCAATGGATATTTGCTCGTTTTCATCCTAACTTTGCATTTACTTTAGCACATACTTGGAGTAAGAGTAGTCGTAAAAGTGGTGATGAAGCTAAGTTTAGGAGTAAGGAAAAAGAAATTCTTTTTGGCTATTGTCAAGAACAACAAAAAATTAATCCTGTAGATTATTATGTGTTCGGACATAGACACTTACCCCTTGAACTTAAGATTGATAAAAAAGCTACTTATATAAATCTTGGGGAGTGGATAAGCCAAAAAACTTATGGGGTCCTAGAAAAGGGAATATTAAAATTAGAAACCTACAAATAATAAAAAAGCCATCATTTCTGATGGCTTTCTTTTTATATTTATTTTTTATTATTTCAGGATTAATTTATCCGTCATAACTATATCTCCATCAGCAACAACCTTAACAAAATAGATTCCTGTTTCAAGATGAGATAAATCAATATTATTAATCATATAATAGTTGCTTACTATTTCACCACTAAATAAATGCATTATCTCTGCACCTAAAATATTCACCAATTTAACCTCAATCTCTTTATTAGCTAAATTATTAAGCTCAATAAATGTTTTCCCATCAGTTGGATTAGGGTAGATTGAAACTCTTGAAGCTGCAGTGTTTTCTACCATCATTAATTCAGATTCCTCACCAATCATAATATTATCAAGATAAAAATTATTTGAGCTACCATTAATGACATACTCAAATTTAAACATAACATTATCGTTTTTTAATTGAGTTTTCGTCATTACTGTATCCATCCATTCAGAAGCATTAGGAGCAAAGTTAGAAAGATACATTCCAGCATTTGCAGAATTAATTGCATCAATAGTGCCTAAAGGGGACCATGTTTTACCGCAACTTGAAGAATAACTTACATTTAATTCATTAACCGGACTAGTACTAGAAGCAGCTCCTGACCAAGAGAATTTTATAGACGGAGTAGTAAGATCACTCAAATCATAGGCAGGAGATACAATCTCAGTTGAGCCAAGTGCTAAATTATCTCCATCAATCATAATTGATGCATTACCTGCATTAGAAGCTTTACTGGTCCATTCCCATACAGTATTTATTGAAGATTGAAATTCCCATTCACTATCAATACTTTGAGGCTGAGTCAACACCCAATCAGTATTCAATTCATTTTCACTTTCAAAACTATAAGTATAAGGATATGCAGTATTTGTAGCTTGAACTTCACCTATATAAATGTAATTTTCTTTTACAGTAGTTGATGTACATGATGACTTATAATACCCAATATAAGTTGTACTTTCTAATTCTCCTCTATAAAAAAGGGTATCCGCATAATACCCTTCATAAGAGTAGTAATTAAATTGTCCATAATAAGTTCTCAAAGTATCTATACCTCCAATAACAGACTGAATACTCCATGCACTATCGGCAGTAGTAAACATTAAAGAATCCTGAGGTGACAATGAAGTACTATCAATATTTACTGATAATGTTACAATTGAATCAGTATTAAATTGCGCAAAATAAATTCTTATAGAATCAGAAGTGTTTAACAATCCATCAATATTCCAAGTAGAATCTGCTCCCTCTAACCATGCTGAGTCAGCTGCTGATAAGAATGTACTATCAATAAAGGTTAATATATTTAAGACAGTAGTATCATTATATTGGAAATTATAATCTACAATAGTATCTAAATATCCTTCTATTACATAATCATTCCAAGTTGAATCTGCAGCACTTAACATTGCTAATTCACTTGGAGATAAATTTGTACTATCAACATAAATTAATAAACTAACGATAGAGTCGAACTCTAACGTATTAATAATTGATGCATCTAAGATACTATCTGTATTTAATTGATTTCTTTTCCAAAAAGAATTTTTGCTATACCCATCTAAATCAATATGAACAGCAATATTTGAAGCTCCTTCTGCAATCAACTCACTTTCCGTTCCTTGTACTATCAAAGTAGAAACCTCAGTACTTAATGAGTCATATGAAGGGTCTAAATCATTCATATCTGAAACCCTAACCTCACGCAATTCATTATAATCTAACATAAGTGTAACATCATATGTTCCAGCAGTTGTATATGTATGTTTTTTATAATAACCTAAAGCTGCTAAGTAATCTGATGTTTCTACTATTCCATCACCAAAGTCCCAGCTTGCGGAAGTAACATCTAAGCCAATTGCCTTAGAGTTTGAATTTAACCAGTTTTCAGTACCTAAACACACAAAGTTTCTGCCATTTCTATCATAAAAATCATATTTAGTACTACAACTATCATTAAAATCAAAATAGCCATCAGAAGTACCGGTAGCGATATTATTTTCAGCTGACCACATATACTCTCTAAAACCAAAACCTGACACACCACTCTCTTCATCTACTTCACCTTCAAGTGTAATATTTACAACTTCAATCTGCCCTGCAGAAAACATAGTTGTGTAAGCATCAGTAGTATAGTCCATATAATTCATAAACATCTCTCCAGCAGGGTTTAAAGAATCAGCAACACAGCCCCATGCACCCAAAACAGGAGGGACCTGATCAAGACCTGATAAACCAACATGATAAGGGAAAATAGCTGGAGTTGGCCTTGGATGACCATTAGGTGTTGGAGAAGATTCTGAAGCTCCATTATTATCATATCTATGAGAAGGAGTATCTTTAATATTATCATCTCCGCACTCTGCATCTCCCCAGATATGCCTTAAACCCAACCAATGACCAACTTCATGTGTTAAAGTAGAAGATGAAGCGCTTCCCATTTGACTAGCCAACAGAACTACACCATCTGTTGACATCATTCCTGAAAAAGGGAATTGTGCATAACCCAATAATCCAGGTTGTGAGAATGAAGGTACTGTCCAAATATTTAGATATTGGTAAGAATTCCAAAAGCTCAATCCCTTAACAGGATCAGGCCCATCAGAACCTGCAGAAGTTATATCAGTATATATCCTGTTTACACCTGTTGTTGATTGAGGCGTACATGTATCACAAGTAGGTGTTATTTTTGCCAATCTAAATTCAACATTTGCAATACCTCTAACCGCTGCAAAAATATCTGGTGTCTTCAAATATTGATTTTGGTACAACTCTAATAACATCTCTGATTGCCCATTAATATTCCTATTTAAAGCATCAATAGCAGCTTGAATGACTGCATCAGAAAGAAGACCTCCAGCATCATTATAAATATTATGAACAACTACAGGAATAATTTTCTTACCACCCTCAGTCTTGTAAGCAGAAATTCTCTTAAGTGCTTTTTTATTTTCGTCTTCTAATTTTTGATTTTGGCTTTGCAGTTTTTGATAAAAATCAGGATAATTTTGTATTTGTTTTTCTAAATAGCCGTCATAAGTACCACACTTTTGAGCATTTACTGAAGTGACTGCTAAAAAAGTAAAAATTAAAGGTAAAAGTCTATTTTTCATATTTAATGAATTTGTTTAAATTTTAAGGAAACAAATATAATGATTATCTATTATATAAACATCATCTTACATAAAAATATAACAGCAATGAATTACTAGTTAATATGTTTTTCAGCATGATAAGAGGAACGCACCAAAGGACTGCTTTCAACATGTTGAAAACCAAGAGAAAGACCAATATCTCTATACTTATCAAATTGCGCAGGTGTAATAAATTCAAGAACGGAAAGATGTTTTTTTGATGGCTGTAAATACTGACCAATAGTCATAATTGAAACACCAACTTCTCTTAAATCATGCATAGTTTCAACAACTTCTGCTTCAGTTTCACCTAAACCAAGCATAATTCCTGATTTAGTCTTAATTCCACCTTCATTTAGGAATCTTAACACATCCAAGCTTCTATCATATTTAGCTTGAATTCTTACCTTTTTAGTCAATCTCCTTACCGTCTCCATATTATGAGAAACTACCTCAGGCGCTACATCAATAATAGGCTGAATATCTTTTAATTTTCCTTTAAAATCAGGGATTAAGGTTTCCATTGTTGTTTCAGGATTTTCTTTTCGTATTTCATTGATAGTCTCCACCCAAATACTTGATCCTCCATCTTTCAAATCATCACGATCAACAGAAGTGATAACAGCATGTTTTACTTTCATTAACTGAACAGAACGTGCAACTTTTTTAGGTTCTAAAATATCAACAGCTAAGGGTCTACCCGTCATAACATTACAAAAACCACAAGAACGTGTGCATATATTTCCTAAAATCATAAAAGTTGCTGTACCTGCACCCCAGCATTCTCCCATATTCGGACAATTTCCACTTTCACAAATGGTGTGCAAGTCATGAGACTTAGTAATCCCTCTAATAGTCTTGTAAGCTTGCCCAGTTGGCAGCTTTACTTTTAGCCATTTTGGCTTTTTTATTTTCTCTTGTATCTCCATAACAAGTATTAAGCTGGTAAAGCTGAAGATTGAACTATAGCAACGCCAGGACATTGCTCAGGATAAAGAGCACAAGACGAAAGAAAACTAACTAAGACAATTGCAATTGCAAAAAACACTGATTTTTTCATTGAAAATAATTTTTGACAAAAATACAATTTTAAAACAGATTAGCTATCTTTGAAACAATAAAATGAAGACTACAAAATTACATCTACATTCGGAATGGAAAGCATTTTTGAGAGAGGAACTAAATTCCAATAACTTTCAAGCAATTATTAGCACTTTAGCAATTGAAAGAAAAATCCACACTATTTTTCCTTCAAATGATGTAATTTTTAATGCCTTCAATTTTACAAAACCCAGCAAAATTAAAGTTGTAATTTTAGGACAAGACCCTTACCATGGAAAAGGACAAGCGCACGGACTTGCGTTTTCAGTACCTATTGGAGTAAAAATACCACCCTCTTTACAAAATATATTCAAAGAATTACAACGCGATCTAAACCATTCTATTTCTAGTAATGGAAACTTAGAATCTTGGGCAAAACAAGGCGTACTACTACTGAACGCAACATTAACTGTCAGAGAAAAAAAAGCTGGCTCCCATCAGAAATTAGGCTGGGAACTCTTTACAGATAGTATAATTAAAAAATTATCAGAAGAAAAAGAAGGAGTAATTTTTTTACTTTGGGGCGCCTTTGCTCAAAAAAAATCAGCACTGATTGATACAAATAAACATCATATTTTAACTACTACCCATCCATCCCCTTTTTCGGCATATAGAGGTTTTTTGGGATGCAACCACTTTTCAAAAACAAATAAAATACTCTTAAACAATAATCAGAAACCTATTAATTGGAAATTATGCTCAGAACCATTAACCTTATTTTAATTATTTTAATTAGCTTAAACACAACAGCACAAAATTCAATTATTGAGCGTGTAAATAATTATTTGGATAGAAAAAACGCTTTTACTGATGAGGTAATTTATGTTTCTATAAAAAACCAGAAGCTCTATTACATAAAACATGATAGCATCATTAAAGAATATATTATTTCAAGTTCCGCATTCGGAATAGGGAGCGCATCAGGAAGTAATAAAACACCGATAGGACTACACAGCATAAAAGAGAAATATGGTGAGAAAACACCAATAAATGGCAAAATGACAGGCAGAGTATTTCATGGCCATATCGCTACTATTTATACTGATCAAACAAAAAGCAAAACTGATGATGTAACCAGTAGGATATTATGGTTAGAGGGCTTGGAAAAAGGCAAAAATACAGGAGAAGGAATTGACTCCTTTAAAAGATACATCTACATACACGGAACCTCAGAAGAAGGAAGGCTAGGAAAACCTGCCTCACATGGCTGTATAAGAATGAAAAATAAAGAAGTAATTGATTTGTATAAGCTAGTAGAAGTTGGTACTTTGGTCCTCATTTTATAATTCAAAAAAAACACTTATGGAATATCTAGTTTTAGTAGTATTAGTTGCTGGTTTTGCATTAGTTTATTTCAAAAAAGAATCCGTTACTGAAG
>JACNFT010000123.1 GCA_014384505.1 Cryomorphaceae bacterium
TGCGGTGAGGAAGGGATTCGAACCCCCGAAACAGTTTCCCGTTTACACGCTTTCCAAGCGTGCGCCTTAAGCCACTCGGCCACCTCACCAATTGGGCAGCAAATCTAAAAAATTAGTTGGTAATCTCGCCCCTTAAAATTTTTTGTAATTCTGTCTTGATTTCTTCATCACTTAATCCTTTTCCTAACAAGAACATCAGCTTGGTAATAGCAGCTTCAGTAGTTAAATCTTTCCCTGAAACAACGCCTGATTTCCCGAAAGGTTCACTGGTTTCGTATTGTCCATCAACTGCACTTCCCTGTAAACATTGAGTAATGTTAATTAGGATTTTTCCTTCTTTGTTAGCTGTGCTAAGTAAAGCACTTAGTTCGGGTGTGGTAGGCGCATTTCCTGCTCCAAAACTTTCAATTACAATTCCCTTAGCACTATTTATAATCGCCTTAATAGTAGTAATAGTAATCCCAGGAAATAATTTTAAGATAGCCACATCATTACTCATGTTTTGATGGACAATCAGTTTTGTATCTTGTGGTTTACTAAGGGATGATTTATATTTGATATTCACGCCTACTTCAGCCAAAATTGGGTAGTTGGGCGATTCAAAAGCCTCAAAATGTTCGGTATTTACTTTTACCGTTCTGTTTCCTTTGTATAACTGATCTTCAAAAAATACGCATACCTCACTTACTTTTCCGCTAGTTGCAATTTCTACAGCTGTAATTAAGTTTTCTTTAGCATCACTTCTTCTTGCTCCAATAGGAATTTGAGAGCCAGTAAGTATAACTGCTTTGTTTAGCCCTTCCAACATAAAGCTCAAAGCAGATGCCGTGTAGGCCATAGTGTCCGTACCATGAAGAATAACAAACCCATCATAATTTTTGTAATTTTTCTCAATAAGTATTGCTATTTCAGCCCAAACATTAGTATTCATGTTGCTAGAATCAATAGGATTGGCAATACTTATGATATCCAAATCTACATCTTCACTTTTTAGCTCAGGAATTGCTTTTAGTAACTCATCAAAATTAAAAGGAACTAAGGTTTTTTTCAGCTTATCCTTTACCATTCCGATAGTCCCTCCAGTATAAATAAGCAATATTCTTTTATTTATCATAATCCGAATAATTTTTTTGCATTTAAGGTCGTAATTCTTGCCACATCTTCTATGTCTATTTGTTGTACTTCTGCTATTTTTTCTGCAATATTAACAATGTATTTACTTTCATTCCTTTTTCCTCTAAAGGGAGCTGGAGCTAGGTAAGGTGCATCCGTTTCTAAAATTAAATTTTGGAGTTCAATTTTTGCAATGGTCTTATCCAATCCTGAGTTTTTAAAAGTCAATACTCCTCCAATTCCTAAATAAAAATCCCCTAAATTAATAACTCTTTGTGCATCTTCAACTCTTCCGGTAAAGCAGTGAAAGACACCACTTAAACTTTCATCATTTAATTTTTCAATAATTTCAATGGCTTCAGCAAATGAATCACGCACATGAATAGCGATAGGTAGCTTGTATTTTTTGGCTAATTCAATCTGATGAATAAACGCCTTTTTCTGAATTTCTAATTTTGTTTTGTCCCAATATAAGTCCAAACCAATTTCCCCAACTGCAATATATTTCCCTTTTGCTAATTCCTGCTCTAAATGTAGAAGTTCTCCCTCTATATTATCTTCATTTACATCACAAGGGTGTAAGCCCATCATTGGAAAACAATTTTCAGGAAATTCACCACAGACTTCTAGCATCCCTTTTGTGTATTCACTTGATATATTAGGTAATAAAATTGTTGAAACGCCAGCAGAAATCGCGTCATTAATTGCCTGCGTTCTATCTTCATCAAATTGACTGCTGTATAAATGGCTATGGGTATCAATAAATTGCATGACTGCAAAACTAGGATAAATTTATTAGTTTTACCCTGTGCAAGAAACACTTAAAATATTAGTTGTCCGATTCTCCTCAATTGGTGATATTGTACTCACCACACCAGTGGTTCGAATGCTTAAAAAACAACTGAATGCTCAGGTGCATTTTTTAACCAAATCAGCTTATGTTTCGCTTTTAAAAAACAACCCTTATATCGATTCAGTATATCAAATTGACGCTTCTATTAATGAAGTGATTGGAGATTTGCAAAAGGAAAATTATGATTATGTAATTGATTTACATAATAATTTACGCACTCAAATATTGAAATTCAGATTGGGTATGCCTGCAAAAAGTTTCAATAAGCTGAATATGGAAAAATTCATGCTGACTAACTTTAAGCTAGATAAGATGCCTAAAATTCATATTGTAGATAGGTATCTTGAAACAGTTAAACATTTAGGAGTGAAAAATGATAATCAAGGTTTAGATTTTTTTCTTTCTGCTAACGATAAAATGGATATTAGTATTTTCCCTAAAAACTATATTGTTTTTGTTATTGGAGGTCAACATGCTACTAAAATATTGCCAAATGAGAAAATAATTTCTATTATTAAAAAGGTAAATAAACCCGTATTGTTAATTGGTGGCCCTGAGGATGCTCATAGAGGAGAAGAGATAGCTAAAGCTTTCAATAAAGTTGTAAATACTTGTGGAAAGTATTCTATTTTACAGTCAGCTTCTTTAGTTCAGCAAGCTACGATGGTAATTACGCACGATACAGGAATGATGCATATTGCAGCTGCTTTTAATAAAAATATTTATTCTGTTTGGGGAAATACAGTACCTGAATTTGGAATGTATCCTTACCTAGAAAGTGAACAATCTAAAAGGATTGAGGTAAAGGGTCTAAATTGTCGTCCTTGTTCTAAAATAGGATATGATAAATGCCCAAAAGGACACTTTAAGTGCATGCAAGAAATTGATGAAAATTTGTTTTTAAGCGAATAAAGCTTTTAGCTCAGTTGCCTCATTTGGTTTCATTCTTCCAGAAATAACTAAAGATAATTGCCTTCTTCTTAGTGCGGCTGTAAAACGACTTTTTTCTTCTTCTGTTTCTGCAATTAAAGCTGGCACATCAATAGGGTTTCCTAACTGGTCAACAGCCACAAAAGTATAAATTGCTTCATTACATTTCACTTTCCCTTTGTGTTGATTATTCTCCATCCATACATCAACAATTACTTCCATTGATGAAGTAAATGCACGAGTTACTTTAGCTTCTAAGGTTACAATACTGCCTGCAGGAATTGCTTTAGTAAAGGATACATTGTTTACGGCTGCTGTAACTACTATTCTGCCACAATGTCTATGTGCTGCAATAGCTGTAGCAATATCCATCCAATGTAATAATCGACCTCCCATAAGGTTATTCAAGTTATTAGTATCATTGGGTAGTACTATCTCAGTAGTAATTGATAAGGATTCTTGTGCTGTTTTAGATTTCATAATGTGTTATTGAGTAAGTAACCAAGCAGCTGAATTTTCTTGTTTTATTTCGTGTAATGCGATAAGAGCATCTGCTTTATTGGTAAAGGAATTATAACTTACACGTAATAAATTTCCCCCTGGAACAAGCTCAGTATTGTAATTCCACTTCTTTAATTTTGCAAGCATTTTATTTGCATTATTTTGCTCAGTAAATGCTCCGGCAATAATATAATAGGTTTGCTTAGGAATGATGATTGGTGCAACTTCTTCTTCAATAATTTCAACTACTGGTATTGCTTCAACTTCAATTTTCACTTCAGGAATCACTTCTGTTATTGGCTCAGCAATTATGCTATTTTCAAATGGACTTAAACTTGCCATTTGAGTATACACATTATTGATTTTATCTTGTTGAGTAATGCTAATATAAGAAAGAGCAATCAATGGAATAATTACTGCAGCTGCTCTTAAAAACGCTTTTGGATTATTGCTTTGTGTACGAATAGTTTGAATGGTAGCGGTAACCTTTTCTTCAATAATAGTTTCCCTGAAAACCGCTTTGTTGTGGGTTACTTTCATTCCGAAAGAATCTAAACTATAATTATTAACACTATCTTGTAAAAAAATGATATTCCCTTCTTTTCCTAGAGTGAATAATCCAATCTTATCAATGCGTAAAACTTTTAATTTAGTTAATTTATCAGTAATTTTTGTGGCATAATTCTCTACTTCATTTTTAGCTACTTCTTGTGTAATTCCTTCTTTATTTGAGATGTGAGTGATTAGTAAACCATCATTTGTTTTCAGGTTAGCATTAAAAAGAATTTGTTTGGATGGCGGGCTTAACATTCCTGTAGTCTTATTGAGTTTTGCAGATTGAGGGTTTCCTACAAATCCTCCAAAATTAGGAAGGATTACACAATCATGTAAAAATAAGAGTTCCGAAATATAATGTTCAACCGTTTTATTCATAGGAACAAAACTAATGAATTTATCCCATTTGAGCTTTAATTTTTTCAATATCCTCAAGGGTATCTACTGATATCCCCTCATGAGTAGTAATACCTACTTTAACGATATACTCATTGTCCAGCCACCTGAGCTGCTCTAATCGTTCCTTTATTTCGTTATCTGAGGGTGGTAATTTACATATTTCAGTTAGTGTTTCGGTTAGGTAACCATAGATTCCTATGTGCTTAAAATAGGATTTTTTTTGATTTGGATTGGTGATTTTTCTGCAAAAATTGAGTGCTATTCCGTTCGAATCAAAAATTGCTTTTGGGCTATTTATATTTGTTATTATACTTTCATCCTCAATCTTTTTAGCCAAGGTAGCAATGCTCACCTCTTTTGAAGAAAATAATGAAGCTACTTGGTCAATTTGTCCAGGGTTAATATAAGGCTCATCCCCTTGAATATTAATGGCAACATCATATTTTTCTTCTAAAGATTGTATTACTTCATTACACCTATCTGTCCCTGAAGGATGAGAACTTGAAGTCATAATTACTTCACCACCAAAACCTAAAACATGATTAAAAATTCGTACATCATCAGTAGCAACTATAACCTTGGAAAGAGAAGATGCCTTTTTACATTGTTCGCACACTCTTTGAATCATACTTTTTCCTAAAATATCAGCTAGTGGTTTCCCTGGGAATCGGCTTGAGTCATAGCGAGCAGGAATAATCCCAATTACTTTCATGCTATATTTTAAGCGCTAATTGAAAAACGAAAGTT
>JACNFT010000038.1 GCA_014384505.1 Cryomorphaceae bacterium
CAACACTTACTTGGTATTCTGATGCTGGTCTTATCACAGTTGTAGGTAATGGATCAATATTTGTAACCGGACAAACTGCAGCAGGGATTTATACTTATTATGTAAGTGAAACAGATGTGAATGGTTGTGAGAGTGCAGGAGCTCCTGTAACTCTTGAAATTTATACATTACCAACATCACCAGTTACTGCCAATGAATCGGCTTGTGAAGGAAGTACAATTCCTGATTTAACAGCTACAGGATCTTCAGTAGTTTGGTATTCAGATGCAGCCTCAACAATTATAGTCAGTAATGGTTCTCCTTTTGCTACAGGGCAAACTACATCAGGAATTTACTCTTATTACACAACACAAACAGATGCAAATGGATGTGAAAGTAATGCGGCAACTGTAACTCTTGAAATCTACGCATTGCCAACTGCACCTTTAGCAATAAATGAAGTCGCTTGTGAGGGGGGGGTAATTCCTGATTTAACAGCTACAGGTTCAAACTTAACTTGGTATTCTGATGCAGCTTTAACTAATGTTGCAGGTAATGGATCTAACTTTTCAACAGGGCAAATTCTTGCAGGAGTTTATATTTATTATGTAACTGAAACTAATGTAAATGGTTGTGAAAGTGCTGGAACTTTGGATACTTTAACTATTAATTCATTTGCAATTATTCCTTTATCTTCTAATCAAACTGCTTGTTTCGGAACCCCTATTCCAGACTTGACAGCAACAGGGGTTGGCACTTCTTTTACTTGGTATTCTGATGCTGCTCTTACGTTAGTTGTTGCAAATAATTCACCTTTTGCAACAGGACAAACTGCTGTCGGTGTTTACACGTTTTATATTACAGAATCGCAAAATGGTTGTGAAAGCCCTGCTGCAACTGTAACTTTAACCATTTATGCTATACCAACAACAGGCCCAATTAATCACTGGTAATATATGCTGAAACTTAAAGCTATCATATTATTTCTAATTGCATTAGCTACACAAATTGTAGCGCAAGATACTGTACACCTTTGTGTAGGCGAAAGTCATGATTTTGCAGTTCCTTATACTAATGGCTCTAATTATAATTGGAAAATACAGAATAATTCAGTAGCTACAATTACATCTGGAAATGGAACTGAACATATTATAATGAATCTTAATTCTTCAGGAACATTTCTATTAATAGTTGAGGAATTAAATGCTAATGGTTGTTATGGGTATGATAGTATTTTAGTAGAAATACATGATAAACCTACTCCAATTATTTCCGCATTAGGACCTGTTCAGCTTTGTTTAGGGGTTGATGTGATTCTTCAAGTAAATACTATCTTTGATTCTTATCTTTGGAGTGATGGTTCTTCAGCCTCAGAATTGGTAGTTGATAGTACAGGTGATTACTCTGTTATTGTAACTGATGAATTTGGATGTGTAAACAACAGTAATGGTATTTTAATAGATGTTCAGTCTGACTTTTCTGCAGATTTTGATTTTGAAGGAATATGTGTAAATAGTCCTACTACTTTTCTTAGCACTTCATTTTCTGCAGGGGATGTTATTAATTTTTTAAGTTGGAATTTTGGGAATGGGGTACAATCTTATAGTGATTCTGTTTCTGTTTCGTATAATCTTGTAGGGGACTATCAAGTTTCCTTATTTATTGAAACAAGTGTAGGTTGTAAAGACTCCATAATTAAAACAATAACTATTTTTGGGAATCCTAAAGCTAATTTTAATTATAATCCATATACAATTTCAACTTTAAATCCTGAAATAAACTTTGTCAATACATCAACTAATGGAGCTCCATATTTATGGAATTTTGGTGATTCAATTTATTCTGTTATTGAAAGCCCTTCTCATATTTATGATGATCCAGGAGTGTATGATGTAATGTTAATTGTTAAAGATGTTAATGAGTGTATGGATTCAATCACAAAATATATTGTTATGTATTATGATTTTGTATTACATGTGCCTACTGCTTTTACGCCAAATGATGATGGAGATAATGATCAGTTTGGCCCTCAAGGCTTAAGAATGGAGAAGTATAAATCTTATTCATTTTATATTTACAACCAATGGGGAGAGATAATTTTTGAAACAGAAGATATTAATGAGTGGTGGGATGGTGCTGATAGTCAGCATGGATCGTATGCTTGGGCTATTGTAATAGTTGATGAACTAGGTGAAATGCGTAAAAAAGTCGGAGAGGTGTTGTTGATTAAGTAATTACCTTAAATCAATTACTTCTACTCCTGGGTAGTCAACAGGATTAAAAATAAATGGACCAACAGCAGTATTGCTTTTAAAACTTGTTACTAAATAGGAATAAGTTCCTCCGTTTTTATCAAGTATAGTGATTTTATGTAATTGGTTTTTAGCGGCATCCACAGCTAAAGTTACTTTCATAAAAGCTCCACTTTCTTTAGGAAATAAATCAATGATTTGTAAGCGCTTCCCTTTTTCTGACTCAGCACCTACGTAACTATATTTATAACCTTCTTCATAAATAGTGAATAGTTTGTTTGGACTCATCATCTGCTCTTGAGGATCATGCTCCATTATCTGTACTTCATTCATGTCAGTTAAATAAATCCATTGGATATCTCCATCATTAATGATGATTTGTTCCTCCATTTCTAATCTGAACATTTCCTCTTGCAACACTAAAATTCCTTTTTGTTTTTCATTTATGTTCTGATTTTTATTTTCAAAAATAAAATCAAAACCAACGGTCATGTTTTTGTATGATTTTGTGTTTGCACTTAGTCTGTCAAGTACATCTTTGGCTACTTGGTCCTGAGCAAAAAGGGTAGTGCCGAAGGCAATTAAAAGGGTAGTGCCGAAGGCAATTAAAAGGGTAGTGAGTAATTTAGTCATTGTTATTTAATTTTATTAATAGTTCTTCTAATTCCATTTCGTCTCTAACCAATACTTTCCTGGCTTTACTGCCTTCAAATGGTCCAACTATTCCTGCAGCTTCTAGTTGGTCAATAATTCTTCCTGCTCTGTTGTATCCAAGTCGGAGTTTCCTTTGTATTAATGATGTTGATCCTGATTGATGTTGCACTAACACTAAAGCGGCTTCATCAAACATTGCATCCTTATCCTCTAAGTCAGCTTTACCTCCTACAGCTTCTGCTTCTGCTTCATATTCTGGTAACATATAAGGTTGTGGATAAGCTCTTTGTGAACCAATAAACTCACAGATTTTTTCTACTTCTGGAGTGTCAATAAAGGAGCATTGTAAACGTGTTAAATCACTTCCTGTGGAAATAAGCATATCTCCCATACCAATTAATTGTTCAGCTCCTTTACTATCCATAATTGTTCTGGAATCAATAGCTGAGGTAACTTTAAAGGCTACCCTTGCTGGGAAATTGGCTTTTATCATTCCTGTAATTACATTAACGGATGGTCTTTGTGTGGCAACTATTAAATGAATACCGATAGCACGAGCAAGTTGTGCTAAACGAGCAATTGGAGTTTCAATTTCTTTTCCTGCGGTCATGATTAAATCAGCAAATTCATCAATTACCAAGACGATATAAGGTAAATATCTATGTCCTTCATTAGGATTTAACCTTCTGCTGATGAATTTTGCATTGTATTCCTTAATATTACGGCATTTTGCTTGTTTACATAACTCATATCTATCATCCATTTCAATACACAATGAATTAACAGTATTTACTACTTTTTTGGTATCTGTGATTATAGCATCACCATCATCAGGTAGCTTTGCTAAGTAGTGTCTTTCAATTTTATTAAATAGAGTAAGTTCAACTTTTTTAGGATCTACTAATACAAATTTCACTTGTGATGGGTGTTTTTTGTATAATAAAGAAGCTAGTATTGCATTAAGTCCTACTGATTTTCCTTGTCCAGTTGCACCAGCCATAAGTAAGTGAGGCATTTTTGCTAAATCCATCACAAAGGTCTCGTTCGAAATAGTTTTCCCAAAAGCAATAGGTAGCTCCATTTTACAATTCTGAAACTTTTCTGATTTCAAAACTTCCAGCATAGAAACTGTATTTTTCTTAGCATTAGGAACTTCAATACCAATGGTTCCTCTACCTGGAATAGGGGCAATAATACGTATCCCTTCAGCAGCTAAACTTAAGGCAATATCATCTTCTAAATTTTTAATTTTTGAAATTCTAATTCCTGCTTCTGGTATAATTTCATATAGGGTAATGGTTGGTCCTACTGTAGCAGAAATAGAAGCAATTCCAATTTTATAATGGCCTAAAGTTTCAACAATTCTGTTTTTGTTGTTTTCAAGTTCGTCTTTATCAATTTCAATTTTACTTGCCCCATAGTCATTCAATAAATCCATTCCTGGCATTTTAAATTGTGAAAGTTCAAGGGTAGGATCAAAATCACCAAGTTCTTTTAACTTCTTTTCAATTTCAGTTTCACTGAGAGTTTCTTCATCCCTAGTTTCAGTTACTTCAAGTCCTAATCCCTCTTCTGATGCTGTTGTCTCTGCTTTTTCTTCTACTGTTTGTGTTACTAAAGTTGGTTCTGCTGATAAAGGAATGTGTTCAGTTTCTGTAAGTGTTTCTAAAGGCTTTTCTACCATTACTGGTGAGGTTGGATTTTCCCCAAAAGTTGTTCTTAGTACTGGTTCAATATTTTCTTGTTTTACGGCTCTTTTATTTGGTTTTATTTTAGCAATAAAGGCTTTAATCTTATCGGTATCAATGTCAAAAGATATAGCAATATAAACGATTGAAATAGTAATTAGTAAAAGTGAAGTCCCTAGATTTCCAATTGCTGAACTCATTAGTTCATTGGTGTAAATGCCAATACCACCTGCTGTAATTGTACCGCCAAAAAAGTGACGAATAAATATTGGAATTATTAACATTCCAAGTATTCCGTTAAAAATAAAAGAGCTAAGCGAATATTTTTTAAGGCCAAGTATTTTTAAACCTGCTAACAAACTAAATAAAGGAATGAAAAAGGCAGCTAGTCCAAACCATAACTTAACAAACAGGTTAGCAATGTATGCCCCCAGTCCTCCAATAGAGTTATTAATTTTATTATCTGTAATGATATCCGATAAATCTTTTCCTGAAACTAAACTATCATCTGATTGCCACTGAAAAAAGAAAGAAACAAAAGCGATAAGTAAGTATAGGGAGGTGAGAATTAAAACAGCAGCAAATATCTTCTGATTATTTTGATCTTTAAAAGGCGCTATTATTGCATTAAATTTAAAGGACTTAGCGGGTTTTAATTTTAAATTCTTTTTTGTCATATATTTTCCAAAAATACAAATTGATTTCAATAGCATTACTAGTAGATACTAAAATTTTCCCACTAAATTGTTAATAAATGTTATTTGTGAAAACTAAGCTCTAAATGTTTTGAAAAAATTAAATTTGCAGGGAATTATGATGAAGATAAATATTGAAAACGAATCAGGTAAATTAAAGACTGTAGTGTTAGGAATCGCTACTGATTTTGGCGGTGCACCTAATATTGAGGATTGTTATGACCCTAAATCCAGAGCGCATGTTAAAGCAGGTACTTTCCCTACAAACAAATCCTGTGTTATCGAAATAAAAACTTTATTAGATATATTTGAAAAGTATGATATTGAAGTATTTAGGCCGAAAAATATAAAAGGTTTAAATCAGATTTTTTCACGAGATATTGCTTTTGCAATTTCTGATAAATTAGTTATTCCTAATATAATTGAAGATAGAATTAAAGAGGTAGATGCTATTGCTGATGTTATAAATAAAATTGCAAGTGAGGATATTATAAGAATGCCTTTAAGCACAAGAGCAGAAGGAGGAGATGTTATGCCTTGCAATGAGTATGTTTTTGTTGGCTATTCAGAAAAGGAAGATTTTGAGAAATATACAGTTGCCAGAACAAACAGGTCAGCACTTGATTTTTTAACTTTGACTTTTCCAAGTAAAATAGTGAAAGGTTTTGAACTCAATAAATCTGATACTGACCCAAGAGAAAATGCTTTGCATTTGGACTGCTGTTTTCAACCGATAGGAAAGAATATGGCTATTATTTATAAGGGAGGTTTTAAGCATTCAGAAGATGTTGAGTTTTTAGTAACTTATTTTGGTGAAAAAAATATAATTGAAGTAAATAAAGAAGAAATGTACAATATGAATTCAAATATATTTTCAATTTCAGAAGAAGTAATTATTTCTGAAAAAGGATTTGTAAGATTAAATACTGAATTAAGAAAAAGAGGGTTTACAGTAGAAGAAGTTCCTTATGCCGAGATAGCCAAAATGGAAGGGCTTTTAAGATGTTCAACAATGCCGTTAATTAGAGATTAGATAGATGAAACAGATTACAAATTCAATAATGATGATAAAGCCAGTAGGCTTTAGGTACAATGAGCAAACGGCTGTCAATAATTATTATCAGCAGGTATTGGATAATTTAACAGATAAGCAAACGCAACAAAAAGCGTTAAATGAGTTTAATTCATTTGTGGATAAGTTAAGAAATGTAGGGGTTAATGTGATTGTAATTGAGGATACAGAATACCCTGATACTCCTGATTCTATTTTCCCAAATAATTGGGTTTCCTTCCATAGTAATGCTATGATAGGTTTGTACCCTATGTGTGCTGAAAATAGGAGAGATGAAAGAAGGGAGGATATTTTTGATACTCTAGTTGATGAATATGGTTTTACCATTGAGGGAATAAAGGATTTTACGGAATTTGAAGAGCACGATAAGTACCTTGAAGGTACAGGTAGCATGGTGTTGGATCATGTAAATATGATTTGTTATGCAGCTATTTCTATTCGTACGGATGAAATTGCCGTAATGCAGTTTTGTGAAGAGTTTGGTTATCGTCCAGTTTGTTTTACGGCCAATCAAGATGTAGAAGGTGAGCGTATGGAAATTTACCATACTAATGTAATGATGTGTGTGGCAGATACTTTTGTAGTAATTTGCTTAGACACCATTGATAATGAAGCTGAAAGAGAACATGTACTAGAAACGCTTACAGAAACAGGAAAAGAAATTATTGAGATTACTGAAGCTCAAAAGCATAGATTTGCAGGAAATATGTTGCAAGTAATGGGGGATAAGCCTTATCTTGTGATGTCTAACTCGGCTTATAGTAGCTTAACTGAAGAGCAAAAAATAGCTATTGAAAAACATTGCCCTATTTTGTACAGTTCATTAGATACTATTGAGGCGTGTGGAGGAGGAAGTGCAAGATGTATGATGGCAGAAATATTTTTACCAAAACAAAAGTAATGATAGAAGAAATTTTAAAGCAGGAAATCCAAAAATGTTTAGCTGAATTGTACTTGGCAACTGAACAAAGTATTCAATTTCAAAAAACTAGAAAGGATTTTAAGGGAGATGTTACTTTGGTAGTATTTCCACTATTGAGAGCGTCAAAAAAAGGACCAGAACAGACAGCTGAAGAAATAGGAAATTACTTAAAAGAAAATGTTGCTGAGGTTGCTGGTTTTAATGTGGTAAAAGGATTCTTGAATTTAGAAATTACACAAGAATACTGGTACAATCAATTTGTTTTGGCTTATAATATTGCTGATTATGGAACTGTAAAAATAGCCAAAAATGCACCTACTTACTTGGTGGAATATTCATCACCAAATACTAATAAACCTTTACATTTAGGGCATATCCGTAATAATCTATTGGGGTATTCAGTTGCTGAGATTATAAAGGCAAGTGGTAAAAATGTAAAGAAGGTGCAAATCATTAATGATAGAGGGATTCATATCTGTAAATCAATGGTGGCTTGGCAGGATTTTGGGAATGGTACAACCCCAGAAAGTACGGGAATGAAAGGGGATCATTTTGTAGGTAAATACTATGTAGAGTTTGATAAACAGTATAAAATTGAAGTAGCTGATTTAGTTGCCGGTGGAATGGATCAGAAAGAAGCAGAAAAAGAAGCTTCTATTTTTAAGAAAGCGCAAGAGATGTTATTGAGTTGGGAGGCAAAAGAACCAACTGTAATTGCATTGTGGGAAAAAATGAATGCTTGGGTATATGATGGTTTTACAAGTACTTATCATAGGCTTGGGGTTGATTTTGATAAAAATTATTATGAAAGTGATACTTATCTGCTAGGTAAAAAAGTAGTTGATATTGGCCTTGAAAAAGGAGTTTTCTATAAGAAAGAAGATAGCTCGGTGTGGATAGATTTGTCAGCTGAAGGTTTGGATGAAAAAATCATTTTGCGTTCGGATGGTACTGCTGTTTATATGACACAAGATATTGGTACAGCCATACAAAGACATGAGGACTTTGCTTTCTCAAACATGGCTTACACGGTAGGGAATGAGCAGGATTATCATTTTAAGGTATTGTTCCTTATACTTGATAAATTAGGCTATGAATGGGCAAAGAGTTGTTATCATTTGTCTTACGGCATGGTGGATTTACCTTCTGGTAAAATGAAATCCCGTGAAGGTACTGTGGTTGATGCTGACAATTTGATGGAGGAAATGGTAAGTACTGCCAAAAGTATAGCAAAAGAATTAGGAAAGTTAGAAGGCATGACGGATGAAGATGCTAATACACTTTATGAAACAGTAGGAATGGGGGCATTGAAATATTTTATGTTAAAAGTTGATCCTAGAAAGCGTATGCTTTTTGACCCTAAAGAATCAATTGATTTTAACGGAAATACTGGCCCATTTATACAATATACTTATGCGCGTATTCAATCGCTTAAAAGAAAGCATACTGCTCAGGTGGTTATGCCAAATGCAGTAGCTATTACTGCTAAAGAACAAGAAATTATAAAATTACTGACTGAATTCCCAGATGCGATACAAGAAGCAGCTGTAAGTTATAGCCCTGCATTGGTGGCTAATTATGTGTATGACTTGGTAAAGGAATTCAATAATTACTACCAGAATACGGCTATCCTTACTGCTGAAACTGAAGATTTGATTAATTTCCGATTAGGCTTATCAACTAAAGTAGGAGAAGTAATTAAAACAGCTATGCGTTTGTTAGGTGCTTCTGTGCCTGATAGGATGTAATTATTCTATAACCATTCTTTTCTCAACTGTACCATTATCAAAAAGGTAGAAAAGTGGGGTGTTGCTTTTTGGACTTGTTTCTTGTCCAAGGATGTTAATTATCTTGCTTATTTTCTTGTCTACTAAATTAATATTATTTACTCCTAATGTAATTCCATCAATACTTAACTGATGGTATGTTTGGTATGCTTGTCCATTGCCAATAAAATAGGATAAGTGGAGTAAATTATTGTAAGTACTTATATTTAAGAGTTTAG
This sequence comes from Cryomorphaceae bacterium, assembly GCA_014384505.1. Taxonomy (GTDB): domain Bacteria; phylum Bacteroidota; class Bacteroidia; order Flavobacteriales; family BACL11; genus UWMA-0277. The sequence goes on from JACNFT010000038.1 coordinate 9,268, forward strand.
TTTCACTAAAATTGTTGATGTCAGATATTGGTATTGGAGCATTAAAACTAGATAAGTTGTTTTGGAAATAACTGATGTAAACATTAAACTTATGATTAACTATTTTTGCACTATATAATACTGCAAGAAAATCGTTAATAACTACAACAGTAGGATTTTTTTCATCCCCAAATGGACTTATATTGTTTGTGTAGTTTGTTAGTCTAGTGTTAGGTGTGAAGTTGAGATTGTTAATGTGAGATGAAGATTTAACGAGTTTGTGTATAGAGGTGTTTTTATTTCTTGCTTTAAAAACTACAAAAATAGAGTCTTTGTATATTTCTCCGCTTATCCCCCCTGCTGAAATTGGGTAATCATTCCATATGCTGTCATTTATCATTGTTTTGTTTGAAAAACTTAACCCAAAATTAGTTGATTTTTGAATGTATGAATAATTATTTGTTAAGTCATTACTTGTTTCTTGATATAGGATGTAGATATCGTCATTATGAAAAATAAAGTCGCCTGCACCTCTTGCAAAAGCACCATTTATTGAATTGCTAACATCTGTTTCAGGAAACCATGTTTCTCCTCTATCTACAGACATTTTTACAATTAGTTCTGTGATATTGGCATCTTCTCTTGAGTAAGTAACTATTGGATTTCCTTTACTGTTTAGTTCAATATTCATTCCATATATTGAATAAGGGACTGTGTGTTGTGAGACATTTGTTTCATCTAAGAAAGTGATTCCTCCATCATATGATTTGATAAGATATATATTATTTCCTGAAGTTACAAGCAAATAAATGGAGTCGCCATTATTTGTCATTATAATGCTTGATACATTTAATGATTGTGGTGTTATATCTTGGAATGGTAAAAATGATCCATTCATTTTTTTTGTTGAATGTATTGTTGAATTACCATAATCCTTTGTTACTATAAAGGGCTCTCCATTTTCTAGGGTAATAATGCAATTTCCATCACCTCCATAAAGTGGATTCAGTTCTATAGTGGTATCAATATTAACAGTTTGACATAAAACTAATAAGGGTAGTAAAAATAATAAGAGTAATATTTTCTTCATAGATTTATATTTTAGTACTTTTCGTTCACTAATTTTAGCTAGGGTTTTCGCAAATATATTAAAATATGTGTATAATTACTTGATTATGAGATGCAAAATAGTTGTGAAAAATAAAAAATAGTTCCCAAGAGCATAAAATTAGTTTCTGAAAGTATGGAATTACTTTACAAGAACACGATAAATGTTGTTGAGAGCTCAAAACTATTTACGGAATACATAAAACTAGTTGCTAAGCCTTTGAAAATAGTTGTAGAAAGGGTGGAATTACTTGCTCTTAGTAAATATTCTATTTAAGAATTGTTCTAGTTGTTCAGCAGTTCGTTTGGTAAATAATTCACCATCCTTTACATATGAAATTCCTCCTGTTTCTTCCGATACAATAACGGTTACAGCATCCGATTCCTCAGTAATCCCTACTGCAGCTCTATGTCGCATTCCTAAATGGCCTGGAAAATCATCACTATTACTTACAGGAAGTACACATCTGGCACTAATAATTTTATTCCCTCTAATAATTACTGCTCCATCATGCAGAGGACTGTTTTTGTAAAAAATACTTTCTATCATAGGAACAGAAATTTCTGCATTCATTGCTACACCTGTTTCTGCAAATACTGCCAAATCATCCATTTGTGTTATAACCATTATGGCACCAGTTTTAGTTTTTGCCATATCCTCACATGCTTTTGCAATGGCTGAAGTGTTTAAATGGTTGTCATGCTCTACTTTAAAGTTAAATTTAAAAATTCCTTTGTTTTTAATTAGTTTACCTTTTCCAATAAACATAAGAAATTTCCTAAGTTCTTGTTGAAAAACAATTACTAAAATGATAACCCCAACCCCAATAAATTGTCCTAAAATCTCACTTAATAACTGAAAGTGGAAGGCATCTACTATTTTCCACAGTAGGTAAATAGCTGCTAAGCCAATAAAAATATTGATGGCTACTGTTCCTCTTACTAGTTTGTACAACTGGTAAATTAGTACAGCAACTAATGCTATGTCAATGAGTTCAATAAAGCCTATGTTTAGGAATTCCATTTATGCTAGATTTTTTGCGAATGTAGTGATTTTAATGCATTCCATAGCTTCCTTTACATCATGCACTCTTAAAATAGATGCTCCTTTTTGCAAAGCCATGGTGTTGGTAATGCTTGTTCCGTTCAGTGCATTTTGTGGGCTTGTATCTAGTAATTTGTAAATCATGCTTTTGCGTGACGTTCCAATAAGTACTGGTAATTCAAATTGATTAAATTGGTCAAGTGCATTTAAAAGCTGATAATTATGCGCTAAAGTTTTACCAAAACCAAAACCAGGGTCAATAATGATTTGTTCCACCCCCTTAGCTTTTAGTAAGGCTATCTTTTTATCAAAATATGAAATCACTTCAGTCACTACATTATTATAAGTTGGATTTTCCTGCATGTTTTGTGGGGTGCCTTGCATATGCATTATAATATAAGGTACTTTTAGTTTTGCTATAGTGTCAAACATATTTTCATCCATTTCACCTGCTGAAATATCATTTATAATGTGTGCTCCAGCCCCAATACATTCATTAGCTGTTTTAGCCCAAAAGGTGTCAATTGAAATAATTATTTCAGGAATCTCAGTTTTTAACAATTTGATAATCGGTAAAAGCTTTAAAAGTTCGTCATCTGCCTGTATTAAAGCTGCACCTGGTCGTGAGGATTGTGCACCAATATCAATAATTGATGCTCCTTCTTCTAGCATTTTTTTGCATCTTGCTATAATTTGTTCTTCATTTAAGTATAAGCCACCATCAAAAAATGAATCCTCAGTTACATTCAAAATCCCCATTACAATTGGGTTTTTTGTTGAAAAAACACTCGAATTGCTTTTTCCTTTTATGGAATTTGACACGCTAAATGATGTATATTTCGGCATTATTAAAGGTTAATTTTATATGGAACAGACAATTACTGAATACGATTCAATAATAAAAAAATGTGAGGACATTTTCGCTAAGAAAATGAAAGATTATGGTAGTGCTTGGCGCATACTGAGAATCAGCTCCTTAACCGATCAGATTTTTATTAAAGCACAAAGGATTCGTTCAATAGAACAGAAAGGTGAACAAAAAATACAGGAAGGAGTGGCAGGTGAGTTTGTCGGGATTGTAAACTATGCAATTGTCGGACTTATCCAGTTGGATTTAGGAGTTTCTGAACTTGCGGAGGAAATGGACTATAATGAGGTTATGAACATCTTTAGTAAACATGCTAATGTTGCTAAGCAACTCATGATTGCTAAAAATCATGATTATGGTGAGGCCTGGCGTGATATGAGGGTGTCATCACTTACTGATTTAATCCTGCAAAAGATTTTGCGTGTAAAACAAATTGAAGACAATCATGGAGTTACATTAATATCTGAAGGAGTAGATGCCAATTATCTAGATATGCTAAACTATGCTGTTTTTGCGTTAATAAAATTAGAAAAATAAAATTATGAAAAAGAATTTACCAATGATTATCCGAGTGCTAATTTCAGCACTGTTTTTGCTTTCAGCATTTGCAAAATTGTACCCATCACCAATGTATGGCATTACAAAAATATTTGAAGAAGGTCAACTTATTCCTATGGGATTTTCAGAAGGGCTGGCACCTTACTTTTCTCGTTTTATTATAGCAATTGAGTTTTTTATTGCTTTTGCAATTTTACAGAGAAACTATCTTAAAAAACTAGTTATTCCTACATCAATTATTATGCTTATTGTGTTTAGTTTGCATTTGGCTTATTCTATATTTTTAGGCGATAGCGAAAACTGTGGTTGTTTTGGTGAATTGATTCCAATGTCTCCTTTACAAGCGTTAATTAAAAACATAATTACTATTGGTGTTTTAGGGTTCTTGTATAAAAATACTCCTAAGGATAAAAACAATAGTTATTCGAAATTAAGCATACAATTTTTATCTATTATGTTGCTAATGTTTGCTTTATTGCCCGTTCAAACAGTAGGTAAAAATAAACAAGTTTCTAGCTTTTCTGAGTATGTAGTTTCTGATATGGATATAAATGATGGGAAAAAGTTATTGTGCTTTTTTGATGCTGGATGTGAACATTGTATGGATGCTGCAAAATCATTAAATCAACTATCTGATTCTATTGCTTATTTTCCTGAAATGCATATTATATTTTCTGATTCTGAAGCAGATAGGATTCCTGAATTCTTTAAGTATGCTGGTAAAGAAAATTCTTATCAAGTATTGTCTTTTTATAATGAAGATGATGTAATCAATTCTTACCTTGAAATACTAGGTTATGAATACGAAAACCCAGCTATTATTTATTTAGATAACGGAAATCAAATTCGTTTTTATGATGGTACTGGTGCCAATGCTTTTAAAGCTGAGGAATTCAAAAAATTATTTGAATAAATTTTGGTTGCTTACATTACAAAAAAGATAACTTATGGTATCCTTGTTTTATGGGGGGTACTTACCTTAGTTTTCTTTTTATTTAATGTATTACCTGGCGATCCTGCTCGTATGATGTTAGACAAGCGTGAAGATGCTAATCAGTTAGCTGTTATCAAACAAAAATATGCTTTTGACCGTTCACTTAGCGACCAATATGCTTTGTACCTTAATGATGTTTTACCCCTTTCAATTCATCACAATAGTGCTACCGCATTTACTTCTCTAACAAGTGGAAAATATCAATTTACACAATTGTTTTCCATTGCTGATTACGCCCTAGTTTTTAAAGTTCCTTACCTTAGGGAATCCTTTGTGAGAATAGGAACGCCAGTTACTTCAATACTAGGTAATACTTTTAAAAATACATTTGTTTTAGCCCTTTCTTCTATTGGAATTGCCTTATTTTTAGGTTTAATTTTGGGAGTATTTTCAGCTTTATATAAGGATACTTTTATTGATAAATTTATTTTATTTATTTCAGTGTTAGGCATGTCCTTACCCTCCTTTTTTGCTTCTATAATTATTGCATGGTTTTTTGGTTTTGTGCTTCATAATTTTACTGGTCTAAATATGACGGGTAGCCTGTATGAAGTAGATGATTATGGAAGGGGTTCTTCCTTGCAACTAAAAAACTTGATTTTACCAGCAATTACTTTAGGTATTCGTCCTTTGTCGGTTATCATTCAGTTGTGTAGAAATTCTTTGTTAGAAGTGCTTTCTATGGATTATGTGCGTACAGCAACAGCAAAAGGATTGAATAAATTTACCGTAATCTTTAAACATGCTTTACGCAATGCATTGAATCCAGTTGTAACGGCCGTTTCGGGTTGGTTTGCTTCTCTTTTAGCAGGTGCAGTTTTTGTAGAATACATTTTTGCTTGGAACGGAATAGGAAAAGAAATAGTTGATGCTTTAAATAAAATGGACTTACCAGTTGTAATGGGGTCAGTGCTGTTTATTGCATCAATTTTTGTAATCATAAATATAATAGTCGATTTAATATATGGGTGGCTCGACCCCCGAATAAGAATAAGTTAATATGAGAAAAAATATAGTTGCAGGAAACTGGAAAATGAATTTGAATAGAACTGAAGGAATTGCTTTGGTAGAAGATGTGTTAGCTAAATTACCTTCAGATAATAATACTCATGTTGTACTTGCACCTTCTTTTGTGTATTTGCATAAAGTAGCAAAAATGTGTGCTAATACTTCAAAAGTAGTAGCTGCAGCTCAGGATTGTAGTGCTAATAAAAAAGGTGCTTTTACTGGGGAAGTTTCTGCGAGTATGCTAGCATCTTGTGGTGCAAGATATGTTGTTTTAGGACACTCGGAAAAAAGAGCGAATTTTGCTGAAAGCAATGAGATTTTAAAAACTAAAGTAGGACAAGCGTTTAGGAATGATTTAAAAGTAATTTTCTGTTGTGGTGAAAGTTTATCACAAAGAGAAAGTGGTGTGCATTTTGATTGGATTAAAGCTCAAATTTCAGAGAGTTTATTTCAGCTTTCATCTGAAGAATTTAAAAATATTGTTGTTGCTTACGAACCTATCTGGGCAATTGGTACTGGCGTAACCGCAAGTACTGAGCAAGCTCAAGAAATTCATGCTTTCATCAGAAATATATTAGTTGGACAATATGGGGAAGAAGTAGCTGAAAACACTTCAATATTATATGGTGGATCTTGCAAACCAAGTAATGCAAAGGAATTATTTGCAAGCCAAGATATTGATGGAGGTTTAATTGGTGGTGCATCATTAAGTTCTGATGATTTTGTAAAAATAACACAATCATTTTAATGGAATATACTGAAATAGATATTAGGTTAAAGCCTGTTGTGCCTTTTGCTGATATTTTGGTGGCTAGGCTCAATGAGATTGAGTTTGAATCTTATAGTGAAGATGAAACTGGGGTGAAGGCTTATGTGCAAACCCATTTGTTAGACGAAATTGCAGTAAAAGAAATTATAAATGAAGTTGCAAATTTATGTAAGCTTTCTTTTACGATTACTAAAGTAAAACAAGAAAACTGGAATAAAAAGTGGGAGAATAATTTTGAGCCTGTGCATATTAATGATAAATGTGTAATTAGGGCTCATTTTCATGCTGCTTTTCCTGATATAGAACATGAAATTATTATTACACCAAAAATGTCTTTTGGAACAGGGCATCATGAAACTACTTCTTTAGTAATGAATGAAATGTTTGGGATTGATTTTACTGATAAATCAGTTTTAGATATGGGAAGTGGAACTGGTGTTTTGGCAATTTTAGCAGCTAAACTTGGGGCGACTTCACTTATTGGTATTGATTTTGATGAGTGGGCTTACAAAAATGCAGTTGAGAATGCAGAAATTAATGCAATTTCAAATATTAGCTTTATGCATGGGGATGCAGATGTAATAGGAGACGCTACATTTGATATCATTTTAGCAAACATCAATAGAAACATTATTTTGCAAGATATTGCAACTTATGTAAAAGCTATGAATACAAAATCCGAAATTATATTTAGTGGATTCTTAAAAGAGGATATTCCGTTAATTTTAGAAAAATCAGAACAACTAGGATTAGAATTAGTTGTTTCAAAACATAAAAACAAATGGCAAATGCTACATTTAAAAAAGGCTTAATACTTTTTGTATTAACGCTAGTTTTTTCTTTTTCAACTTGCGCTCAAAAAATAGGAAAACTAAAAGAGTTTTCAAAAGATTTCTCTATTTATCTTGCTGAATTAAGTGAGTTTATGACGACTTCAGATAATTCAGATTTGAAAACTGTATTTAAATCTTTTTCAAAAAATTCATCTGAACTTACTGCAGAAGAGAAAGAAATAATCATTCTTATCTCCAATAAAATGTTGGATAAGCGTATGCGTGCTAATCCTCATTTCTCTAATGTATTGTCTGCTTTAATGAATGTAAATAATCATGTGGAAGGGAAGAGCATGTTGCCTGAATGGTTGGGGGTTATTGATCAGACAGTTGACAATACAACTACTAAAAAGTTAATGTTATTTTGTGCTTTTACGGATGATTTGGTAAAAGAAAATATTTTGCGAAAAAGCAAAACTGCTGCTTGGTTGGTGAATACGAATGATTATAGTTTTGATTTTGAGATTATTGAGCCTATTATTTTATTTAATTCTAATTTTAATTTAAGTTGTAGTGCTGATGGAGGTTCATATACCATTGAAGGAACAAAAGGTAAATACTATTTTGTTTCTAATGAATGGGAAGGAACTGGAGGTAAAATTAATTGGGAAAGTCATGGTTTGGCAAAGGATTCTGTTTATGCTACTATTTCTAATTATAAAATTGATACACGGAAAAGTCAATTGCTTGCTGATTCTGCAGTTTTTTATAATAAATATATTTTCCCATTACCTATTGTAGGGCAGTTTGTCAATAAGTTAGCATCAGCTATAGAAGCTGATAAATTCCCAAAATTCACTTCATATAGTAAGAATATTGAACTAAAAGAAATTTTTCCAAATGTAGATTATAAAGGTGGTTATAAGATGCAAGGAAAAGAATTTATTGCTGATGGTGGGGATTATGCTCAGGCTAGGATTATTTTTAAAAGAAATGGTTTTCCTGTTTTTGTTGCAAATGCTAATCGTTTTAGCTTAGGTACAGATAGAATTATTTCAAAAGGCGCAGGAATTAAAATATTTTTTGATACAGATTCTATTTATCATGCCAACTTACAATTTAAGTATATTAATAGTGAACGGAAACTGCAATTGTACAGAGATATTAATGGTATTTCAGGAGCACCAATGCTAAATACTTACCATAATATAACTATGGATTTTGAACTTTTGGAATGGAATATAGATGGAGATATTATTACATTTGGTTCATTGCCTGGTACTGCAGAATCTCGTGTTGAACTGGAATCAGTGGATAGGTATTTACAACAGAAATATGAGTCAATGCAGGGGATAGATGCGATTCACCCTTTATTCTTAGTGAATAATTATGTTATTGCTAAACAAGAAGAAAAATTCTTTGTTGATGATTTTACAAAGTTCTCTCACTTTCCAGCTGTTCAGATTCAGCATTACCTTATACAGTTAGCGAATGATGGTTTTATCTTTTATGATTATGGAGAGGAGAGAATCACAGTTCTGCCTAAGTTATACACCTATATTAATGCAGCTTCTGGTTTAGGGGATTATGATGTAATTGCTTTTAATTCAATAATTACACCTGGTGAATACAATACATCAGATAAATACCTTGTAAATGCAGCTTTAAATATTGAAACCAAGGATTTAAATATACTAGGTATTCATAATATTCAATTGAGTGAAGCAAGAGATGTTTATCTATATCCTACTGATGGTTTGTTGGTGGTTAAGAAGAATAGAGATTTTATTTTTAATGGTCAGATTTATGCGGGTAGAGGTCGTTTGAATTTATTTGGTAAAAATTTCTTTTTTCATTATGATGAGTTTAAAGTAGACTTAAATGAGATTGATTCTGTACAACTTTCAGTGCCTGTTATGCCAATTCAAAAGGACATGTATGGTAATGAGTTCTTAACTAAAGTTAAAACTGTAATTGAGGCAGTTACTGGTGATTTAAGAATTGATGATCCAACTAATAAATCAGGTTTAAGAAAAGATAGTTTTCCAGGTTTCCCTATTTTTAGATCCTTTGAGGATTCTTATGCCTATTATGATAGAAAAACTATTTATGATGGGATATATGATAGAGATCGTTTTTCTTTTCATTTATTGCCTTTTGAAATTGATAGTTTAGATAATTATACGGGTAAAGGATTGGCTTTTGCAGGTACATTTGAATCGGCTGGAATTTTCCCTACTTTTGATGATACCTTGCGATTACAAGAGGATTATTCATTAGGTTTTACTCGAAAAACTCCTGCTGATGGATTTGCTATTTATGGGGGTAAAGGAAAGTATCATAATGATATTCATTTGAGTCATAAAGGATTAAGAGGGAGTGGTGACTTTGAGTATTTAACAGCTAAAGCTTCATCTGAGGAAATTTTCTTCTTCCCTGATTCTACTAATCTTTACACACAAACATTTACAATAGATGAGGTGATTTCTGGTATTGAATTTCCTCAGGTTAGTAATACAGAAACCTATGCTCATTTCTTGCCTTATCAGGATAGGTTAGAGATTGATAAAAGAAAAGATGAATTTGATTTTTATAAAGGACAGGCAAGTTTTAATGGCAATTTATTAATGCAACCTACAGGGGTTACTGGTGGTGGTATTATGACACTAGATAAAGCTGAAGTAAATTCCAATTTATTTACTTATAATGCCTCTTGGTTTGGGTCGGATACGGCTAGTTTGAATGTGTTTGAAAGTGGTGGAGCAATTGCTTTTAAAGCGAATAATCTCCGTACGCATATTGATATGAAAATGCGTGAAGGTGTTTTTCATTCCAATGGTTCTGGTTCTTTTGTTGAATTACCAGCTAATCAATACATCTGTTATATTGATAAGTTAAAATGGGCTATGGATGAAGAGCTGTTAACTTTGGGTGATGAAGTCGCTTCTTCTAAGGGATCAGAATTTATATCTATTCATCCTCATCAGGATTCCTTAAGCTTTATGGCTACTACTGCTAATTATAGTTTGAAGGACTATATAATTCATGCTAATGGAGTTCAGGATATTTCGGTAGCTGATGCTATTATTTACCCTGATTCAGGAATAGTAACAGTTGAAAAGAAAGCAGTTATTCAAACTCTTTATGGAGCTAAAATTTTAGCTGATGATTTAACAGAATATCATACTTTCAGTAATGCTTCTGTTGATATTATTTCTGCTCATAATTATACAGCAACTGGTGATTATACCTATACGGATGCTATGAATCAGAAACAACAAATTTTCTTTAAAGAAATAAGAGTTGGAGAAGATACAATTACCATGGCTAGGGGTGATGTTGAAACGGATAAGCCTTTTCATATTGATAGTAAATTTGATTTTAAAGGAAGTCTTGATTTATTTGCTGACAGAAAAAACTTAATTTTTGATGGCTATTTGATGGCAAATCATTCTTGTGAATTATTGGATAAGGAGTGGGTGAAATTTCGTTCCGAAATTGATCCTAAAAATATTGTATTCACTTTAGACGAAAAATTGTATAATGATAAGCAGGATTTAATTTCAACAGGCTTAGTAATGAGTTTGGATTCTACAAATATATATTCTACATTTTTAAGTAGAAAGGTAAGAGCTATTGATGCTGATTTGTTAAAAGCATCTTACAGTTTGTATTATGATAAAAAACAATTTGCTTATGTAATTGGCGGTCCTGATACTTTGTCTAGCTACTTTACTCTTTATGACAAAACTTGTAAAACTAAAGGAGAAGGCTTAATTGATATGAACCTTGACTTAGGGCAAATTATTGTAACAACTTCAGGTAGTTTTACTCATGATATGATAAATGATAAGAAAGAGTTTGAAGGATTCTTTATGCTGGATTTCTTTTTCTCAGAAAAAGCAATGCAAGTTATGGCAAAAGATATTTATTCCGCTCCTGGTGATGGAATGTTTGAGTATGATCATGCTTATGCAAATAATCTTGGTAGAATTGTTGGAAAAGAAAAAGGGGATATGCTTATGCTAGACTTGGAGTTAAAAGATGAATTTGTTGACTTTCCAAAAGAAATGAGTCATACCTTGTCCTTTACTAAGGCTAAATTCAAATGGGATAATATAAATAAAGCCTATGTTGCTAAGGGTGGATTATGGCTTGGTAATATCAATGAAAGTCAAATTAATGGATTGTTAGATGGTTATATTATTATAGAGAAAGGCAGGAATTCTGATGTTTTAACAATTTATTTGCAGACAGAGTTCTATGATGAATATTATTTCAAATACAAAAATGGGGTGTTGCTTTCATGGTCAACTAATGAGGAGTTTAATATAGCAATACGAGAAATCACTGATGCTAAGCGTAAAGCTGAACCTAAAAAAGGTGCTACTCCTTTCCGATATATGTCTGCACCAGAAGATGTTACTGAGAAGTTTCTGAAATCAGTTAAGAAAAAGTATTAATCACTATCTTGCAGCCCATTTATGTTGACAACTGAAACTCTTTTATTCGTCCTTCTTGCTTACTTAACGGGCGCTTTTCCTTCAGCAGTTTGGGTAGGAAAAACATTCTATAAAATTGATGTGCGAGAGTTTGGTTCTGGTAATGCTGGGGCAACAAATACTTTTAGGGTATTGGGTAAAAAGGCAGGTATTCCTGTTTTAATAATGGATATATTTAAAGGATGGCTTAGTGTAAATTATATTTCATTTTCAACAAATATCCCTGAATCAGCTGAGGCAATTTTTGAAACTCAACTAGCTTTTGGTATTGCAGCAGTTATTGGTCATTTATTTCCTATTTATACAGGTTTTAGAGGTGGAAAAGGAATTGCTACTTTATTGGGATTACTAATCGGTTTACATGCTGTTGCAGCATTATACTCTATTTTGGTATTTGTAATTGTATTTGTTACTTCAAAATATGTTTCTTTGGGTTCAATTATAGCTTCTATAGCTTTTCCTATACTTGTTATTTTAATTTTAGGTTCAACTAATGTCTCCTTAAATTTATTTGCGTTCTTTGTACCCATCTTATCGTTAATAACTCATCAAAAAAATATTGAAAGGTTGCTAAGGGGAGAGGAAACAAAAGTTAAATTTGGTAAAAAATAACTAACTATGAAAAAATCACAAGATTCTACTTCAAAACAGAGCTCAAGTAAGATTAAGGTTAAATCGTTATTTTTAATAAATGATGATTTTAATTCCTTTGACTATGTTGTAGATTGCTTAACAGCTATTTGCGACCATGAAACAATACAGGCTGAGCAATGTGCTTTACTTACGCATTACAAGGGAAGTTGCGAAATTGCAATAGGAGAAAATGATGATTTAGAGCCATTAAGAGAGGATTTGGCTTTGTATGGTTTAAATGTTGAGATTCTTTAATATTTTACAGTAAAAATATTTGTGTAAAGGGCTAATAAATTATATTTGCAGCCTTATTAGGACTCGTAGCATAATTGGATAGTGCACTAGATTACGGCTCTGGAGGTTGGGGGTTCGAGTCCCTCCGAGTTCACAATAAATAATAATCCTAGAACGAAAGTTCTGGGATTTTTTATTTTATAATTTTAATGATAGCTGTTTTTGCTAGTTCTAGTTGAGTAATAACTGGATATTTAGTTTTGTTATCGACTAGTTCTATGCGGCTTGTATTGGGTGGTGAAGTTCCTAAATTAGTAGCTTTTATCTCAATTATATTTTCTCCTTCTGCTAATTTGTATTTAATCTTTTTGCGTTTGTTAGTTGTTTCAAAATCATCAAGAATGATATTCCCATTTATAGTCAACTCAATTTTATCTCCATCTTCCATATTGGCATCCCAGATGAAGAGACTGAGTTTATTGCTTTCCCAGTTTATGGTAAAGTCATCACCATCTTTTAATATCTCTGTTCTTTTAACTAATGAGGTGTCTTGGTATTTTTCGTTATACTTCTTTTCTACTTTAGTTTTTATTTTTTCAATCTTCTTTTCTAGCTTGCTTCTTTCCATCAAGATTACTTTTCCGCTAGCACATTCTATACTATCTAAAAAGTTGCCAGTAAAAGCACCTTCTAGGTGTTTTGTTCCAAATTTACCATCAAAGCTTAAGTTCATACTTATGTAGCAGAAAGTATTTAATGCAGCTTCCGATTTTGTTTGAAGAATCTGAGTTTCCTGCAGTTGAAAGGATTTATCCTTTTTGAAATACAAACCACTTATTTCACTTTTGGTTTCGTCAGGAGTATTTACATTAGTGATGGAATAACCATTCACAATTCCATTGTCTTCTTGAAGTTCCAGGCTAAAACTAATAGGGGTGTTATTGGATAAAATAATCGTTCCTAAATAGCTGAATGTATTTTGACTAAATCCTAAATTGACACTTAATAGTAGAAATAGAATTGCATTAAATCTCATCAATAAAAATTTATTTTTGCCTAATTACCTTTAAGTAATGTACTTGCAAATCATTAATTTTTAAAGCAATAAAATAATGCCCATTTGGTAAGTTGCTATCGGGTTCCCATATTACTTCATATTTTTCAGGATTTAGTTGTTGCTTATCAAGTTCTGCAACTATTTTACCTTCAATATTATAAACGAATACACTTACTTTTGCCTCTTGAAAAACACCATATTTTATTGATACTCTATTGTTAAAAGGATTAGGGCTTGCACTATAAATCATTCCCTTATCTAGGTGGATGTTATTAGCGCCAAGTGGAATGCCATCACCATTAATTACAATATCCCAAGTCCCTTCCATTACCCCATTTGCATTAGTGGTAAGTGGTATAATTCGATTACTAGCATCATAAATTCCACTTGTCATTGAAGCCGCAGCATCAGTAGCAATATAAGGGTCTCCAGCAAAATAGAGCTGAGTAATTAATGTAGGGAAATTAGGAGGGGTAATTTTAAAATGAAAATGTGAGGGTCTATAAGTAGCCCCATTTAGGTATAATCCAGGCTTAATAGTTTCAAATACATAAAAACCTTGAGAATTTGAAATAGCCTTTCCTCTTAGATTGTATCCAGAGTTATCATATTCACCAGCATCATTTGCATGCCATATATCAATTTCAGTATTTGGTATTACCTCTGAACATGCAAGATTAAGCACTTGACCACTTAATATAAGTCGTGTGCCAACTTCATTGCTATTAGCCAATATGTCATTTTGAATAGCAGGGGCATTGGCTGTGTAAAAAGGCCCTTGTCCATAAGCGTCTTCAGTAGATTCATCACATAAAACAGGGGAATTAGGTTTTAGTGGTTCTGTAGTTTTTGCGATTGAAGGAAGGATACCTAAAGATAATGCTGCCAATGATGTATTTCTCAAAAATTGCCTTCTGCTGTCTTTATTCTTCATAAGCCTAATTTATTAATGATTATGTTACAATATTACATAATATTCTTTGCCCTGCTATAAATGAAAAATTAAAATCTTACGCATTCAACTCTAATCAATTAAATTTTCCAAATTCATTCCCTCAAAAGTTCCTGAACTCATCATAAGTAAGTTCGTATTTTCCCAGTTTAAGTTATTCAAGTAGGTCTCTAATTTTTCTGAATCCGTGAAAACCAATAAGTCATTACGACTAAAAGCAGTAAGTACTTGCTGGGGGGTAATAGGTTCTAATTTTTTGTGTGCAATAGCGCTAGGACTAAAATAAACAATAGCTATATCTGGCTCATCCATACTTCCCTTGTATTCTTTTAGGAATTCTTCATTCAAACTACTAAAAGTATGTAGTTCCATACAAGCGACTAATTTCCTGTTTGAAAATTGCTTTTTCATAGCTGATGAAGTTGCTTTTAGCTTGGATGGAGAATGTGCAAAATCCTTGTATACAGCAGAACTAGTTGTTTTTTTAACGAGTTCCAAGCGCATTGATGCTCCCTTAAAATTAGCTATTTGTAAAAAGAAATTAGTATCAGTAACTCCTAATTCATTACAGACTAATTTGGCTGCATTTAGGTTTTGTAAATTATGGTTTCCAAAGATGATAAGTTCTGTATCATCAACAGTAGTTATTCCATTAAGTATATTATGTATTGGTGTAGCGTAAGGTATAAGCTGACAGTTAGCTCCCTCTTTAGCTAGTTTGTTTAATTCTTCATCTTCTGAACAATAGATAAGCGTATCCGTAACCATGTTCTTAAATATTCTGAATTGGTCAACATACATATCAAAATTAGGAAATACATTAATATGATCCCAGGCAATACCACTTAGTACTGCAATATGCGGTTGGTATAAATGAAATTTAGGTCGCCTATCAATTGGGGAACTTAAGTACTCGTCACCTTCAAGGATAATAATTGGTGCATCATGGGTTAATTTTACCATGGTATCAAAGCCTACTAGTTGTGCACCAACCATATAGTCACAATCAATATTTAAGCTTTGTAGTACATGCAATATCATGGCAGTAATGGAGGTTTTTCCATGGCTACCACCAATTACTACCCGTTTTTTATGTTTACTTTGCTGGTAAATATATTCAGGGTAAGAATAAATTGGAATGTTTAACTCTTTTGCTTTAGCAAGTTCAGGATTGTCCTCTCGGGCATGCATTCCTAAAATTATTGCATCCAAATCAGTAGTAATTTTATTAGCAAACCAGCCCATTTCATTAGGTAGCAGGTTGTATTTTGCTAACCTTTCCTTGCTTGGGCTAAAAATTGCATCATCACTTCCTGTTACTTCAAATCCTTTTTGGTGCAAGGCTAAAGCCATGTTGTGCATAGCGCTTCCTCCAATTGCAATTAAATGTATCTTCATCTTTTTTGTAAATTAATCTTGAATATAAAAGTAAAAATAAATCAAATTCTTAATTTTGGAGCACTAAAAATTTACTAACATGCAATTGTACACAATAGATACAGGATATTTTAAATTAGATGGAGGAGCAATGTTTGGTGTTGTTCCTAAAGTGCTTTGGAGTCGAACCAATCCTACTGATGAAAATAATTTATGCCCTTGGGCTATGCGTTCCTTATTGATTGAAGACGGAAATCGTTTGATTTTAATTGACAATGGCATAGGGGATAAGCAAGATGATAAATTTCTTAAACATTATTATTTGCACGGGGATGTAAACTTACATTCTTCATTAGCTAAGCATGGTTTTTCAGCTGATGATGTTACGGATGTATTTTTAACTCACTTGCATTTTGACCATTGTGGTGGTAGTGTAAAGTGGAAT
>JACNFT010000124.1 GCA_014384505.1 Cryomorphaceae bacterium
ATTATTAAAATGGAAAGGAGTAGAGGCAACTCAGGAAATTGCAAAATCAGAAAACGCTAAGGTTATTGTAATAGGTAATGGAGATGGTGATTTACCTATTATTTTAGGAGGACAATAATATTTTGTATTATTGCGTTAATAAAACAAGTAATTAATTAAAAAATAAGAAAATGAAAAAGATTGTATTAATAATGTTAGTAACTATGGTTCCCTTTTTAACTATGGCTCAGAAAAAAGCTAAGAAAAACGTAAAAACTGAAAAAATTGTCGAATCAAATTCAACTTATAATTTCATGGTGATTACAGGATATGAAATGACTATTAAAGCAGAAGATACAGGTGATATCAAAGCTTCAAAACCTGTCGAGTTAAAGAGTAGAGAAATGATGAAAACTAAGATGATGATTAATTTTGATTTTGGAGGGATTAAGAGTCCTGAGAATATAAACTTAATGAAGGATGCTAGGCGCTATATGACAATGGCTGCTGCAGTAAATGCTGCTGCAGAAGGAGGTTGGGAGTTTGTATCTGCAAATGTGCTTTCAGCATCAGGTAATATTACACATTATTATTACATGAAAAGAAAGAAGTAGTTTTTGTTTAGATTAATAATTAAGAAAAGCTCTATTGAAAAGTAGGGCTTTTTATTATTGTAATTTACCGCTAATTATAACCTTACTTATAAGATTTTCTCCAAAGCTGTACGGTAAGTAAGCATAAGAAGATATCGGTTTTGTTATAAATAAATTAGCTTTCTTCCCAATACAGATACTTCCTAATTCTTTTTCAATACCCATTGCGTAGGCAGTATTGATAGTTGTTGCATTTATTACTTGCTCAGGAGTCATTTTTAATTGTATGCAGCCAAGTGATGCTACAAAATTCATGTTTCCACTTGGTGTAGAGCCAGGGTTATAGTCTGATGCTAAAGCTACAGGTAATCCTTTATCTATCATTTTAACTGCTGGGCTGTAAGGTATCCCCAAAAAGAAGGAACAAGAAGGTAATATAGTAGGCATACAATTACTCCCTTTTAGTGCGTGATAGTCTTCATCAGCCATTTCTTCCAAGTGGTCAACTGATAGTGCTCCTAAATCTACTGAAGCCTTTATACCTCCAATAGCATTAAATTGATTAACATGTGTTTTGGAAGGAATACCTAATTCATTGGCTGCTTTTAACAATCTTTGAGTATCATCAACTGTGAAATATCCTTTTTCACAAAAGATATCTACATAGTCGGCTAACTTTTCTACTGCAATTTTCGGTAGCATTTCATTAATTACCAAATCCATATATCCCTCTTTATTATCTTTAAATTCTTTGGGTAGGGCATGAGCACCTAAAAAGGTAGCTTTTATTGTTACTTCTGTATTTTCTTTAAGTCTTTTTATGACTCTTAGCATTTTAATTTCTGAATCCAAGGTTAGGCCGTAGCCACTTTTTATTTCAATGGCCCCAGTCCCCATTTTCACTAATTCATTTAATCGAACAAGGGCTTCTTCATATAATTCATCTTCACTAGCATTTTGCAATTTTTCAGCAGAATTTAGGATTCCTCCTCCCTTCTCTGCAATTTCAGCATAACTAAGTCCATTTATTCTGTCAACAAATTCTCCTTCCCGGCTTGCAGCAAATACTAGGTGAGTATGGCTATCACAATAGGTTGGGAATACCATTCCTCCCTCAGCATCAATTATTTCAGTATTGTTCCAGTCTTCAATTCCTGCCCAATCCTTCATGCTTCCAAATAATGTGATAATTCCATTTTCAACTTCTACAAAGGCATCTTTTATGGTGTTGATGTGTGACATATCTTTTCCTGCAACCCATTTTCTTGGAAATTCTTCTGTTTGTATAAGTTCTGCTATATTTTTGATTACTATTTTCATGGCTATATATTCTGATGCGAAAATACACAATTCACTCCAAATACCTTATATTTGCCATTATGGGAAATTCTATCGGAAAATTCTTTAAACTAACTACTTTTGGTGAGTCGCATGGTATTGCTATTGGTGGTGTTATTGATGGTTGTCCAGCAGGGCTAGAATTAGATTTTCTGCTTATCCAAAAGCAATTGGATAGAAGAAAGCCAGGTCAATCCAAGATTACAACTCAAAGGAAAGAGAGTGATGAAGTTCAATTTTTGTCTGGTATTTTTGAAGGAAAAACTACAGGTACTCCTATCGGTTTTATAATCAACAATGAAGATGCTAGGAGTAAAGATTATTCTGATATAAAAGACGCCTTTAGACCTTCTCATGCTGACTTTACTTACACGGCTAAATATGGCATTAGAGATTATAGAGGAGGGGGAAGGTCTTCAGCTCGTGAAACTGCTTGCAGGGTAGTGGCTGGAGCAATTGCACAACAAATTTTAAATAAAGTTGGAGTACATATTTCTGCTTATGTTTCAGCTGTAGGAAATGTTAAACTTAATAAACCTTATGCTGATTTGGATTTATCCTTGATAGATGATAATTTAGTAAGGTGTCCTGATAATGCTATTGCTGAACAGATGATTTCAGAAATTGAACAAATTAAAAAGCAAGGCGATACCATTGGTGGAGAAATTACGGTTGTAGCAAGTGATGTTCCTGCAGGTTGGGGAGAACCCGTTTTTGATAAACTACATGCTGATATAGGAAAAGGAATGCTTTCCATTAATGCAGTTCATGGCTTTAAGTATGGTTTTGATGGAGTAGGTATTGCTTCAAGTAAAGGAAGTGAAGTTAATGATAGTATAATTGATGCAAGTGGAAAAACTAAAACAAACTTTTCTGGAGGAATTCAGGGAGGAATAAGTAATGGTAATGATATTTATTGTGAAGTAGCTTTTAAGCCCGTAGCTACTATTATGCAAAAGCAGAATACGATTGATAAAAATGGTAATAAAATAGATATTAAAGGAAAGGGAAGGCATGATGCTTGTGTAGTGCCAAGAGCAGTGCCTATTGTGGAAAGCATGCTAGCACTTACTTTAGTCGACCATTATTTAAGATCTTTAACTAATAAAATTTAAGATGATAAGAAAACTACTTTTTATATTTCTTATTCCAGCTATTTGCTTTGGGCAAAACCCTAATTACTCTGAAGATATTGCACCAATATTATATGGGAAATGTTTACAATGTCATTATGATGGAGGTATTGCGCCCTTAACATTAGAAACTTATGCAAGTGTTGTTTATAATGCTGGAATGGTACAGAATGTTACATCAACTGGCGAAATGCCACCATGGCCTGCAGATACTTTATTTCAGAATTATGCAAATGAAAATATTTTAAGTATGAATGAGATAAGTACTATAATGGATTGGATAACAAATGGAGTGCCTATCGGAGATACTTCATTACTTCCGCCAATGCCAATATTTGGGAATTCATCACAACTGGGTGTTCCTGATTTAGAACTGCAAATGCCAACATATGCAAGTACTGCAACATCAAATTCTGATGATTATGTGTGTTTTTCTATACCAACTGGTTTATTGCAAAACAGAAGAATTAAAGCTATTGAAGTAATTCCTGGAAATCTACAAACTGTTCATCATGTTTTAGTTTCAGTAGATCCATTCCCTAATAGCTCTATTGTTACAACAGCTGACTGTATGGGTCCACAAGGAGATATGCTTTATAGTTATGCCCCAGGTGCTTTGCCACTAACTTACCCTGAAAACACTAACAACTCTTTTGGCGTGGTATTACCTGCGAATAGTAGTGTTTCTTTTGCTATGCACTATCCTGAGGGTAGTTTAGGTCAATTAGATAGTACTAAGGTTAGATTTTATTTTTATCCTCAGACTACAGTAATTAGAGAGATATCTTATGATTTTTTAATTAATGAAGGATTGTTTGGAGGTCCATTTTATTTACCTCCAAATCAGATTACTGAGATTACGGGTTCTTTTGGGCCTACAAATCAAGATTATTCCTTTATGTCTGTTTTCCCTCACATGCATCTTTTAGGAAAAGATATGGTAATTTATGCTGTAACTCCTTTAAATGATACAATAAAGTTGATTAAGATTAATAAATGGGATTTCGAATGGCAATATTCATATTTCTTTGAGAAATTTATTAAAATACCTGCAGGAAGTATAATATATGCTAAAGGAAATTATGATAATACTGTTAGTCCGTCTAACCCCATTCCTGTAACTGTTCAATCAGGATTTAATACGCAGGATGAAATGTTTATTGGTGGATTCCAATATCTTCCATATCAGTTAGGAGATGAGAATATCTCTATTGATAATGGTTTAATTTCTAGTAATTTTAATGATGTAGCAACTATATCTTCATCAAGAGATTTATTTAAAATAATAAATACTTTAGGTCAATCAGCTCATCCTAAACTTAATACGCCTCTCTTTTACATTTATGATGATGGAACAGTAGAGAAAAGAATAGTAATAGAATAATATGAAAAAACTAGCATTACACTGGAAAATTATAATAGGAATGGTGTTAGGTGTTGTTTATGGCCTAGTAGCTAATAATTTAGGTTGGGTGGATTTTACTGATGCATGGATAAAACCTTGGGGTGTTATCTTTGTTAATCTGTTAAAACTAATTGCAGTACCTTTAGTATTTGCATCACTTATAAAAGGGGTTGCATCCTTATCTGATATTTCAAGGTTATCACGCATAGGAGGGAAGACAATTGCTATTTACTTAGTATCGACAGTTATTTCGGTAACTATTGGTTTGTTGCTAGTAAATATGGTAAATCCTGGTGCGGATTTTGATAAAGACTCTATTCAGTTGACAGAAAACTCTCAATCAGGAGCAGATAAAAAAATAGCAGATGCAGGAAATGTTAAAGAGGCGGGGTCTCCTCCGTTTGTTTTGGGTATTTTGGCGGCCAATATTTTTTTAGCATTAAATGAGAATTCTAATATGTTTGTGGGAAA
>JACNFT010000051.1:0-5809 GCA_014384505.1 Cryomorphaceae bacterium
TAATGTAGAATGGGATATGAAAGCTGAAACTCTAAAACTATATAAATAGTAGTTGCTATTTATTTTAATATAAAGCCGAGCATTTACTCGGCTTTTTTTATTTGCTTTTTAGTTTTTCCTCATACAACTCAATCCAATCTTTGGGACTCATTTTCTTACAGAGTTCTGCTATTAATTCAAAAGGAATTTCTTCTATATTTTTAAAACGAATACAACTTTTTCCCATATCTAATTTTCTGCTACAATGTTTTGGGTATTCACTTACAAACCATTTCATCAGTTCATCATTAGCATAAATTCCCATGTGGTAAAGGGCTATAAAATTCTTTTGTGAAGCAACATTCATAAAAGGCAATGGTAATTCAGGAGAACAGTGGTAACCATCAGGATAAAGCGAGTGTGGAACTACCCAAGCAGGCATTCCGTACCCTAATTGCTTGGTAAAGCCATTTGGTAAATTTTTGCCAATTGTACTGATTAGTTTTTGCATTACCGTTTTTCTGTCTTCAGGAATATTCTCCAAATATTCTGAAATACTATTTGCTTTAATTTTCATTTCTCAAAGATAGTAAATCAGATTTTAGTAGGTAGTTTTAAGATGTTAGATTTTTCTTAAATCTAATGTCTCAAATCTAATATCTATCAGTTATCTTTGTTCCCATGAAAAATGTTATCTATTTATTTGTCTTAGTTATATGTGCGTGTTCACCCTCTGATAATAAAATATTAGTTGCAAATTCAGGAGAAACACAAGGGACTTATTATCATATTAAATACCTTTCTCCACAAGGGGAAAGTTTTCAATTTCAGATTGATAGTTTACTTACCAAAATCGATAGTTCAGTTTCTGTTTACAAACCTTATTCTATTATTTCTAAGCTAAATGATGGTGAAGAAATTAAAACAGATGAAATTTTTAATCTCGTTTATTTTGATGCTCTTCATGTAGGGAGAAATACGGAAGGTTATTTTGATTGTACAGTATCACCATTGGTGAAATATTGGGGTTTCTATAACAATGATACGAATGAAGTTAAAGTAGATTCAGTTGCTATTCAGTCAATAATGAAAAAGGTGGGGATAGATAAGATGACTTGGGAAGATAGTACAGTTGTATTAGCAGAAGGAGTAAAGCTTGATTTTAATGCAATTGCTCAAGGAACTTCAGTGGATTTGATAGCAATGCTACTTGAAGAAAAAGGAATATTAAATTACCTAATTGAAGTAGGAGGTGAGCTTAAAGCTAAAGGTATTAATGCTGATGGGAATGTTTGGAGAGTAGGTATTGATAAGCCATCAGAAGAGATTGATTTTCAAAATCGTTTTCAGTTCATTCTAAATTTAAAAGACAAGGCTTTAGCTACATCAGGCAATTATCGTAAGTTTTATGTTAGGGATGGAGTTAAGTATGCTCACACAATTAATCCTAAGACAGGTTTTCCTTCTCAAAATCGTTTGTTAAGTGTAACGGTTGTAACTAGCGATTGTTCGTTAGCTGATGCTTATGCTACTGCTTTTATGGCAATGGGATTGAAAAAAACAAAGCAAATTATAAAGACTCTTGATGATGATATTGAAATATATATTGTTTATACCGATAAAAATGGGGATTGGAAAGTATATATGAGCCCAGAAATGAAAAAGAGAATTGTTAATTAAGCTTCTTCATTTTTACACTTTTCTTCTGCTGTAGCACCACATATTCCACAAGCTTCTCCTTCTTTGTTTAAGAAAGGACTTTGGCTAGCACAAGTGCCAGAAAACTTCCCGTTTTTTTTCAATAGTATTTTTATGCCTATCCCCAAAAAAACAAAAGCGAGCATTATAACAGTAATAAAGAAAATAATTGAAAATGACATTGTAAATATTTTGATGTAAAATTACTATAAATGCTAGGAATATTTATGTTTGTAATACAATAAATAATTATGGAAAACAAAACAAAAGCATTTGCTCGTTTGCTAACAATTATGGACGAGTTAAGGGAGCAATGTCCATGGGATAAAAAGCAAACAATGGATAGTTTGCGCTACCTTACCATTGAGGAATTATATGAGCTTTCAGATGCTATTTTAGAGAAAGATATGGTAGAAATAAAAAAAGAATTAGGGGATCTTCTTTTGCATATTGTCTTTTATGCTCGAATAGGAAGTGAGACAAATGATTTTGATATTGCTGATGTTATAAATAGTGTATGTGATAAATTGGTACATAGGCA
Source organism: Cryomorphaceae bacterium (assembly GCA_014384505.1). Taxonomy (GTDB): domain Bacteria; phylum Bacteroidota; class Bacteroidia; order Flavobacteriales; family BACL11; genus UWMA-0277. The sequence goes on from JACNFT010000051.1 coordinate 2,219, forward strand.
TCCTCATATTTATGGTGATGTAAAAGTGGCTAATGAAGAAGAAGTAAAAGCAAATTGGGAAAAATTAAAATTAAAGGAAGGAAATAAATCTGTTTTGGAGGGTGTGCCAAAATCCTTACCAGCAATTGTAAAGGCTTTTAGAATTCAAGAAAAAGTAAGAGGTATTGGTTTTGATTGGGATGATAAATCCCAAGTTTGGGATAAGGTATTAGAGGAGATTGAAGAGCTTAAAGTAGAGGTAGAAAAGGGAGATGATGATAGGATAGAGGCAGAATTTGGTGATGTGCTTTTTGCCTTAACGAACTATGCTCGGTTTATTAATGTGAATCCTGAAGATGCTTTGGAAAGAACCAATAAACGTTTTATTAAACGCTTCCAGATTATGGAAAGAATGATTGCTAAAGACGGGTTAAGTCTTTCTGAAATGAAACTTTCTGAAATGGATATTTTTTGGGAAAAAGCAAAGAAAGTCTATTTGAGCGCATAAGTAGAATATTTATTTTGCTTGGTTATTGAAATTTTTAAAATACCTTTGCTAATATTACATAACAATAATAAAAATAATAATGAAAAAAATACTAATTCTAGCAATTCTAGTTATATCAAGCAATTTAATCTTTGCTCAATTTAATCCTAAGAAATGTATAACTACTGATCTAATAAAAGAAGAATTAAAGAATAATATAGAATATGAATTGATGAGACAAAATCTTGTTAACTACCAGCAAGAAAACAAAGGAGTTATTTTTCAAAATCAGCCTATAATTACAATACCAGTTGTTGTTCATATTGTACATAGAACTCAGGATAATATTGGTGCAAATACTAATATATCTATCGCACAAATTGAAGATCAATTAAGAATATTAAATGAAGATTATAGTAAAACAAATCCTGAGTTTCCTAATCCACCAAGAAATACTTTTATTAATTATGCAGGCAATCCTGAGCTTAAATTTTGTCTTGCTTCTATTGATCCAAGTGGAAACCAAACAACAGGTATTACTAGAACACCTACATCAAAAACAAGTTGGGATGTTGATAGTGAATCCAATGATATGAAACAAGCTTCTCTAGGTGGTATTGACAACTGGGATCCTTTAAGATACCTTAACATATGGGTTTGTAATCTATCAAATTCCAGCGGTGGTGGTCAGACTTTGGGCTATGCATATCTCCCAGGATTACAGGGTAGTAATAGTCAGTCTTGGAAAGACGGACTTGTTGTTGATTATATGTTTTTTGGAACAACAGGAAGTGTAAGTTCATCAAGTAATGGTAGAACAACAACTCATGAAATAGGGCATTATTTGGGCCTAAACCATACATTCTGTGAAAGTACTGGATGCTGTGATAATGACCTTAATAGCCAGTACAGCTGGGGGGATGTTGATGACACACCTGCAACTGAAGATATTTATTTTGGTTCTGTAAATTCAAACACAACTAATAATACATGTAATGATTTATCTTATTCTAACGTTTTTTCAACTAATGTGTTAGATATGGATGAAAATTATATGTCGTATGCAACTGATACTTGGATGTTCTCTCAAGGACAAGTAGATGTAATGCTTGGTACATTGAATGCATCTACATTTCAAGGAGGTAGAGCTAATCTCAAGAACTCTACAGTAACTGTTAATTGTGGTGGCATAATGTCAGGTAGCTGGAATTGTGATAGTCAAGGTAATTGTAATGATCCTGGTACTGGAAATGGAATCTATAGTAGTTATAATGATTGTTTAGTAGCTTGTGGCTGTACAGGTAATAATCCTCCAATAATAGAAGGATTCCAAAATGGGACATTGTCAAATGATTGGTCAATTGAAAATCCAGATGTAAGTCAAACATGGGAAATTAATTCTAACTATGGATATAATAGTACTAGTTCAATATCTATTGAGAATTCAATCTATTCAGCTAATGGAGAATATGACGATCTTAATTCACCGATAATGAATTTTTCTAATTCCAGTAATATTAATTTAAGTTTTGATTATGCTTATTCTTTATGGACTGACCCTAGTCTGACTCAATCATGGTCTGATACTCTTATTGTCTTAATATCTTCTGATTGTGGGTTAAACTGGCAAAAAATATGGGAAAAAGCTGGAACTAATTTATCTACTACAAACCCTGTATTTAATGGATTTGAGTGGTTTCCAAGTAGTAATAATGATTGGAAGTCTGAAAATATTAATTTAAGTAACTACTCTAATCTTGATGGTGTGATAATCAAATTTAGAAATGTAAATCAATATGAAAATAATCTCTTCATTGACAATATTAATATCACTTCAGATGCAAGTACTAATATAGATGAAAATAATAAAAATATTATAGAAGTCTATCCAAATCCTAGTGATGAATATGTTAATATTAACTATGATGGATTAAAACAGATTTACACTATTTTAGGTAAGAAATTATTTGAAACAAATGAGAGTATAATTAATATTTCAAGTTTATCAAAGGGAGTGTATGTGATAAAAACTGGCGGTATGACTATGCGTTTTGTTAAAGAATAAAAATTATCAACTAATCATCTTACTGATCTTTGTAAACTAAACCACAAAAATGAAAAACATACAATTAACTTTATTAGCACTTTTGATAGTTACAGTAACAAGTGCTCAAAATTTCAATGGATTTGCATTATATAATGCACAGGGATCAAATACAACTTATTTGATAGATGAGAATCAGCAGATAGCTCATACATGGAATATGTCAACTGAATGTAATTATACAGTTCAATTAAAAGAAAACGGAAATATAGTGAGAGGCACTAAAGGAAACACTAGTGTATTTAGCACTGGAAATATAGCTGCTGGAGCTGGTCAGGTTCAAGAAATTGCACCAGATGGATCTATTGTATGGAGTTTTGATTATGCAGATAATGATCATATTAGTCATCATGATTTGACATTAGTAGGTGATAATGTTTTGCTTACAGCTTACGAAAAGAAAAGCTCTGCAGAGTTAAATGCTGCAGGATTTAATAATGCAAGTTCTGAAATGTGGCCAACTCATTTTGTTGAGCTAGAAGCAGATGGTAATGGAGGAGCTACAATTGTTTGGGAATGGCATATTTGGGATCATATGTGTCAAGATACAGATGCTAGTAAACCCAATTATGTTGCTGATATTTCTGATAATCCTGAATTGATTGATATAAATATGTTGTCAGGTGGTAGTGGAGATTGGTTCCATGTAAATGGGGTAGATTATAATGAAGATTTAGATCAGATTGTTTTCTCATCTCGTTTTGCATCTGAGATTTATATTATTGACCATAGTACAACATCAGCAGAAGCAGCTTCACATTCTGGTGGTAATTCTGGAATGGGAGGAGATATTTTATACAGATGGGGTAATCCTTCTAATTATGGAATTTCAGGAACTCAAGTGATAGTGAATGCTGTACATGATGCACGTTGGATTACTGATGATGGAAGGCCTAATGGAGGGTTTTTACAAGTATTTAATAATAGCGGAGTAAGTAATAATCAATCTGCAATTGATGGTATTGATGCTCCATGGGATGCCGCTACTAATTCTTATTTAAGAACACCTGGACAAGCATTT
>JACNFT010000051.1:6392-25426 GCA_014384505.1 Cryomorphaceae bacterium
TTAAATAAACTGAACACATAAGGCTTATTAATTTGTTTAAATAATATACGGACAATTAACATTATCTTTACCTCATGAAAAAAATAACATTAGCAATTCTAATAATTACCTCAGTAGTGGGCTATTCTCAAGAAAGATGTGCAACTGATATGTACTCGGATTTATTAGAAGCAAAATATCCAGAATATGCTGTTGAGAGACAGAAAGTAAACTCTCAGACTCAAAAATGGATAAAGAATAATCCAATTATTAGTGATAAAGCTATAATTACGATTCCTGTTGTAGTACATATTGTATGGAATACAGCTACTGAAAATATTTCAGATGCACAAATATTTTCGCAAATGGATGTTTTAAATGCTGATTTTAGACGAACAAATGTAGATGCTATTAATACTCCTTCTGTTTGGCAGAGTGTAGCTACAGATTCAGAAATTGATTTTTGTCTTGCTACTACTGACCCTAATGGAGTCGCTACAACTGGTATAACTAGAACGCAAACATCTCAGACTTCTTTTTCTATCAATGGTAGTGATATGAAATCTTCATCAAGTGGAGGTATTGATCCTTGGAATCAGGATGATTATCTAAATATTTGGGTTTGTGACTTGTCAGGAGGTATACTTGGTTATGCAACGCCTCCTTCTAATTTCAATAATCCTGAAGATGGAGTTGTTATTGGATATAAATATTTTGGTACAAGCGGAACTGTACAGTCTCCATATAATAAAGGTAGAACAGCAACTCATGAAGTTGGTCATTGGTTAAATCTTGACCATATATGGGGAAATGGAAGTAATTGTGGTAATGATAATGTTAGTGATACACCAACTCAAGAAGAAGAAAATTATTCATGTCCTAGTTTTCCTCATAATGCTAATAGTTGTGGTACAACAAATGCTAATGGAGATATGTTTATGAACTACATGGATTACACTAATGATGCTTGCATGAATATGTTTACTTCAGGGCAAAAAACGAGAATGATATCTGCTATCAATCAATATAGAGATAATCTGTTAAGTCATAATTTATGTAGTGGAATAGCCCCAAGTCCCTCATGGAATTGTATTAATGGAGCATGTATTGATCCTGCTAACGGTAACGGTACATATAGTAATTATAATAATTGTGTGAATTCTTGTAACTGTCTTGGAATATCATTGCCTTTATATGAGGATTTTCAAAACAATTCATTGCCCTCTGACTGGAATATTGTAAATAATGATAATCTTTCTACATGGGAGCTTATTAACTCTGTTGGTTATAATAGTTCATCTTCTATATATGTTAATAATGCAGATTATTCAGCAAACGGAGAATATGATGATCTTATTTCTCCAACATTAGATTTTTCATCATTATCATCAGCAACTCTTGAATTTGATTATGCTTACTCATTATGGACAGATCCAACATCAGCTCAAGTATGGTCGGACACATTAATTATTTTAATATCTTCTGATTGTGGTGTTTCTTGGCAGAATATATGGGAAAAGACTAGCCAAGATTTAGTTACTACAACACCAATATATAATGAGTTTAGCTGGTCACCTTCATCTAACAATGATTGGAGTTCTGAAGTAATTAATCTAAATTCTTACATAAATCAAGATGATATTTTAATTAAATTTAGAAATGTTAATCAGTATGAAAATAACCTATATTTAGATAATATTAATGTAAAAAGTACTCCTAATACTGTAGAAGAAGTAAAAATAGAACACATTATCTATCCAAATCCCACTAATAGCTATATCAATATAGAGATTACATCATCTAAGTTTAATGATATAGAACTTTATGTATCAAATTCTATAGGGCAAACAGTTTATAGTGAAACGATTAATTCAAATGTAGAAAGAATTATTACTATAAATCTAAATGATTTCTCAGAAGGAATTTATTTTGTAAACTTAATTACAAGTACTGGTGAATTGTACACAAAGCAAATATCTTATATAAAATAAGTTCCTATGAAGAGAATTATAAATGTAATATTATTTCTCTATTGTAGCAATGCATGTGCTCAAACTAATTTTTATAATGTAGATAGTCTAAGAGAAATCCGTATTTATTTTTATGATTCTAATTGGGATCATCAGTTAGACAGCTTGTATGTACAAGGAGATAACGAACGGATATTGGCGGATTTAATTATTGACGGTTCAACTTATGATAGTGTAGGGGTTCGTTATAAAGGTTTTAGTTCAGTATCGGTTAATCGGGTTAAAAATCCCTTTAATATCAAGTTAGATTATATGATTGATGGGCAAGACCATAATGGGGTAGATAAACTTAAACTTTCCAATGTATATCAAGACCCTTCATTTATTAGAGAGGTACTTACTTATGAAATTGCGGCTAACTATCTGCCATCAGCAAAAGCTAATTATGCCAACCTTTATGTTAACGATACTCTATGGGGTTTGTATACCAATGTGCAGGCAGTAAATAAGGGTTTTTTGAATGACCATTTTGGAAATAAATACTATCCTTTTTTTAAATGTAATCCTGAAAATTTAAATGTGAGTCCTGGAGGTGAAAATGCGAACTTAAGTGATGCCCATGGAAATGATAGCTTGGATTATCAGCCCTATTATGACATAAAATCTGATTATGGTTGGGAGGTTCTTTACAATTTAATTGATACTTTAAATAACTATTCCGATAGTATTGAAAAAGTATTGAATGTCGATAGGACCCTTTGGATGCATGCACTAAATTATACGCTCATCAATTTTGATTCTTATATTGGCTATGCTCAGAATTATTATCTTTATAAGGATAAAACAGGTCAATTTAATCCTTTATTATGGGACCTTAATATGTCATTTGGGAGTTTCAGTCTTACAGACGCATCTTCTATTTATTTTAGTGGTTTTGATATTCTAGAGGCTCAAAATATGGATCCTTTAATGCATCATACTCAAATCTCAGTTTCTCCCAGACCATTGCTTAGGAATTTGTTTTTAATTGAGCGTAATCGAAAAATGTATTTGGCACATATCCGAACTATTGTTAATGAAAATTTTTCCAATCAGAACTATGTTGTTAGAGGTCAGTACCTTCAAAATTTAATTGATGTTAGCGTACAGAATGATACCAATAAGTTTTATTCCTATACTGATTTTACCACGAACCTAAATAATCAAGTGGCTTTGGTTACTGCTGATTGTCCTGGAATTACTCAGCTTATGGATGCAAGAACTACTTATTTGAGTGGTTATACTGGGTTTAGTGGAGAGCCTATAATTACAAATATAGCAACTAGTCCGCAAAACTTTGTTGTGGGTGATGATCTTTGGATTACAGCAAATATAACAGATGCCACTGACGCTATTTTGGGATATCGTTTTGGTGCTAACATGGCTTTTAAAACCACTACTATGTTTGATGATGGAAATCATAATGATGGCACGGCAAATGATGGTGTGTTTGGAGGTATGATTTCTAATTCTGCTAATAAGGTTGATTATTATTTATATGCTGATAACGATTCTGCTGGAGTATTTTCTCCTGTTAGAGCGGCTTACGAGTTTTACAGTATTCAATCTCAACTTAATGTGGGTGATGTGGTTATAAATGAAATTATGTCTAATAATATAAGCACAGCTAGTGATGCGAGCGGAAAGTTTGAGGATTGGATAGAACTGTATAATACAACAAGCTCACCCGTTTCTACTGCTGGTTTGTTTTTGACTGATACTTTGGGGTTATTGCAAAAATGGGAATTACCGGATTATACTATTCCTGCAAATGGTTATGCAATTATTTGGGCGGATGAAGATGGAGGACAGGGTGATTTGCACGCTAATTTTAAATTATCAAATTTAGGTGAGCAGCTTATTTTAACTAATGCTGATAGTTTAGTTATTGATTCAATTACTTACTTAATTATGGCTGATGATATTGCTTTTGCAAGATTACCAAATGGAAGTGGACCTTTTATAATGCAAGCGCCTACTTTTAAGGCAAATAATGACTTCATCAATTCAATTACTGATAAAAAAGAACAAATTAAAGTATATCCTAATCCGTTTTCGGATGTTATAAAATGGAATAGTTTTGAAGGAATTGAAGTAAGAGATATATTAGGAAAGCTAATGTATACTTCTGAAAATACAAATCGAATTTTAACATCAACTTGGAATACAGGAATTTATTTTATACATTTGAAGGATAAAAATCAAACTATAAAAGTCATTAAAATACAATAATATGAAGAAAATACTACTTTTAATAATGAGTGTAATTGCATTGCAATTAAATGCTCAAACAATTACAAATTACACAACAGCTGATGGTTTGCTAAGTGATTTTGTTGAATGTGTAGCAGTAGATTTAAATGATAATATTTGGTTTGGAACGTCATTTGGTATTCAAAAGTTTAATTATGTAAATTGGACAGCTTATACAACTGCTGATGGTTTAGTAAATGATAATGTAAAAGTGATTACTTCTGCTAGTAATGGGGATATTTGGGTAGGTACTGATTTTGGTGCAAGTAATTTTGATGGTGCAAATTGGCTAACTTATGATAATACAAGTGGTTTAAATTCTAACCAGGTAAAAAGTATAGATGAAGATGCGAATGGCGGTATTTGGATAGGAACAAATTTGGGAGTATCTTATTTTGATGGCACAACTTGGACTTCTTATTCTTCACCAGATTTGCATTGGAGTGGTGTAAACGCTACTGCATTTGATTCCAATGGTGACAAGTGGTTTGCCTCACCTTTAGGAGGAATTACTCATTTTGATGGCACTACTTTCACCCCTTATGACACTTCTAATGGATTGCTTTCACAATTTGTAACGGATATCCTTGTAGATAATAATGATAATAAATGGGTTGGTACTTCAAGTGGAATGTCTGTTTTGGATGCCTCTAATACATCTTTTACTCAGCATACTAGGATGTATATAATGCCACTTCCTGATACTTTAAATCCGGTGGTGGATATTGCCATGGATTCATACGGAAGAATTTGGACAGCTATTTATGTTGGCTATTTGGCAGAAGGTGGGATAGCTTATTGGGATGGTAGTCAATGGGAAGATTTTCATGTTTCAGATGGATTAGTTGGACCAAATGTAAGAGGGTTGGTAATTGATTCTGATGATAATGTTTGGTTAGCAACTAGTACTGGAGTATCAAAAATATCAGCTATTCCTAGTGCAGTTGTAGCTACTGAAATAGCCACATTTAATTTATTCCCTAACCCTAGTAATGATGTATTATATTTAAATAATGGAACCCAAAATATTCAGCAGGTAAAAATGTATAATAACTTGGGAGCTTTAGTCTATTTAAATGATAATAAAAAACAGCAGTATAAAATTGATGTTTCTTCTTTTTCTAAAGGTTTGTATTATGTAAATATTCATTCTTTTGATGCTATTATTCCTAAGAAAATAGTTGTTAATTAATTCTATTATTTTGAATGGCTAAGATTGGTTTTTAGTTTTCTAACATAATTAATTATATTTTTTAAATTTACAAAAAATTTACAAAAAAAACATATGCCTAAATTACTATTGTTTGCAGCCTTAATTTATCTTCCTTTTCTTTCTTTTTCACAGGATGTTTTTGATATCGGTATTCGTAATATTGATATTTATTTTAGTCAAACAAACTGGGATGATTCTTTGGATATTTATTATGCAAATGGCCTTAGTGAACGCTTAATAGCGGACTCTATTTTAATTGATGGATTGATGGATGCCAATGTAGGGATTAAGTACAAAGGGAATAGCTCATACAATGTAGCGAATGTTAAAAACCCAATGAACATAAAGTTGGATTATGTGAATAATGGACAATCTATTGATGGTTATAATGTATTAAAATTATCTAACGGATTTAGAGATCCATCATTTGTACGTGAAGTATTAAGTTATGAAATGGCAAGTGAATACATGCCTTCTCCAAAAGCAACTTATGCAAAAGTTACTGTAAATGGTACTTTAATTGGATTATATACTTGCGTACAATCTATTGATGACGATTTTACAAATGAAAATTTCTATGAGCGTAAAGGTCCTTTCTTTAAGGTAGATAATACGGGTGTCATAGTGCCAGGTTGTTCAGGTCCTTTGGGAATTTTAGAGTATTATTCGGATACCAATTGTTATCAAAGAGCCTATGAAATGGAGTCTACTGATGATTGGACAGAGTTAGGTAACTTCTTAGATACGTTAAACAATCATTTTACTGATGTTGAAAATGTAATGGATATTGACCGTACACTTTGGATGATGGCTTTTGAGAATTTAATTGTTGGCTTGGATGGTCCTATTAATTCTATTCCTCATAATTTTTATTTATTTAAGGATAATAATGCTAGGTTTTCTCCTTTGTTATGGGATATGAATATGGCTTTTGGAACGTTTACAAATGGTTTGCCGAATCCTGTAACTAATGCTGATTTGCAAGAGTTAGATATTTTTCATGAGAGTACAAATAGCCTAAATAAATTGACAACTCAAATATTTTCTTCTGATAGATACAAAAGAATGTATGTAGCTCATATGCGTACAATTTTAAATGAACAGTTTGTAAATAATAGTTACAGTACAAGAGCTTTAGCTTTGCAACAATTAATTGATACAGAAGTAAATACGGACCCGAATACTTTTTATTCTTATACTGATTTTACGGATAATATATCTACTTCAGTAGCTAACATTATTGGTATTTCGGAGTTAATGATCGCTAGAGCTTCTCACTTGCAAGGTTTAGCTGAGTTTACAGCTGTACCGCCAGTGGTTACTAATATTTCAACTAGCCCTACAAATGTTTTGCCGCATACTACTATTAACATTACAGCTCAAATAACTAACTCCAATTATGCCTATTTGGGCTACCGTTATACTTTTGCTGATAAGTTCGAGAAATTACAAATGTATGATGATGGAATGCATGGAGATGGAACAGCTGGTGATGGGGTTTATGGAGCAACTATCAATATAGATGCTCGAGATGTCCAGTATTATTTTTATGCTGAAAATACGGATGCAGGAATTTTCTCTCCTGAGAGAGCAGAAAAAGAATATCATCAATTACCTGTAGTGGGTGGTTTAGTGATTAATGAAATTATGGCTGGAAATGTTTCAGCAGTTCCAGATCAAAATGGAGAATATGATGATTGGGTGGAATTGTATAATGGCAATAATTTTAGCTTAAATTTAAATGGTTATTATCTTTCAGATAATGAAAATGACTTAACAAAATGGACTTTTCCAAGTGTAACTATTCCTGCCAATGGCTATTTAATTGTTTGGTGCGATACAGCAGGAGGTACCCAGAGTGGGTTGCACACTACTTATCGCCTTTCGGCCGACCAGGAGGAAGTGTATTTAACTGATCCTACTAATACTGTTATTGATGCAGTACATTATGTAAATATGCCTTCTGATAAAGGCTATGCGCGTGTGCCAAACGGTACGGGAGCCATGCAGTATCAAACCCATACTTATGATGCTACTAATCAAAATGGAACAGGAATTGATAATGTAAATCTAAGTGGTAAAATGAGAGTATATCCTAATCCATCCAACAACAGAATTTATGTTTTAGGGGCAACTGAAGGGGTGAGTGTTTTCAATATGATGGGGCAGGAAGTGTTTCATAAAAAACAAGTTAAATCAATTGATATTAGCAACTGGGAAAATGGGATTTACTTTGTAAAGTCAGGAAATAGTGTTGTTAAAATTATAAAACAATAAGAATGAGAAATCTTTTAATTATTTGTGCAATAGCAATAGGTTTTACTGCTTGCGAAAAATCAGCTGGAGAAGGAGGGACTTCAGTAATTGAAGGTCAAGTATATAAAATTTTTACTTTCCAAAATCCAACTACAGGCACTTGGGATACTAGCTATTTTCAATTGGATGCAGGACGAGATGTTTTTATTATTTATTCTAATGATAATACTGAGCTGTATGACGATAAATTTGACACGGATTATAATGGAAAGTATCACTTTGAATATTTAAGAAAAGGAGAATATACTATCTATACTTATGCTGATAGTACTGATAATAGTAATGTGAAACATGAATACCCAGTTTTTAAACAAATTACTATAAGTTCAAATAATTCTACCAATACGGTAGGTGATTTTATTATTGAAAAGAATCAATAAGTGAGCAATCTTCCACAAATAATCACTGACTTTTCACCTATTTCATTGGACGAAATGGATGATGTGAAGTTGATGAGTCGTACTGACACCAAGTTTGCCTTTAAGGCCAATAAAATGCCTTTGCTTTTACAAAAACTATTGCCTTTTTATAGGGTATTAGCTATTGATGGGGAACTTATCCATGATTATAAATCTCTTTATTATGATACTGACGATAGAAAATTTTATTTGGATCATCATAATGGAAGGGTAAATAGAAACAAGATTCGCTTTAGAGAATATGTAGGAAGCAAGCTTACTTTCTTGGAAATAAAGCTTAAAAACAACAAAGGAAAGACCATTAAAAAGAGAATGAAGGTGGATGCTATAAGTAGTGAGCTTTCAGAAAAGCAGCAAAAATATATTGAAAAAATTATTGGAGAACCTATGGATGTAAGTGCTAAACAGCGAATTAATTTTAGCAGAATTACTTTTGTGCATAAAACTCAAAAAGAAAGGTTAACTATGGATGTAAACCTTACTTTTGAAAACGCAAATGATAATGGAGATATGAAACATATTGTTATTGCTGAGGTTAAGCAGGAGCGTATGAGTCGTTCGTCTGATTTTATGCGTATTGCAAAGGAAATGTATATTCTTCCTATCCGTATTAGCAAGTATTGCCTAACAACTTTGGCTTTAAATCCTGAGTTGAAAAAAAACAGATTTAAAGAAAAAGTATTATTTATAAATAAATTAAAACAAGCATAATGCAACTATTAACAATTTTATTAAGTGGAGGAATGGAGTTTTTAGGAACACCAATTTTTGATGCTGAAGATTTTTGGAACCTGATTACAAAAACAATTTTCAACCTCATCATCATTACTACTATTATCAGGTATATATACTATCCTGTAACTAAAAATAAGGATTATTTATTTACTTATTTCTTAATTAGTTTAACGGTATTTTTGCTTTGTGTGCTGCTGGACAGTGTTAAGCTTCAATTAGGTTTTGCACTTGGGCTTTTTGCTATTTTTGGTATTATTCGTTACCGTACCGATCCTATTCCTATTAAGGAAATGACCTACCTGTTTTTGGTGATTGGAATATCGGTAGTGAATGCTTTGGCCAATAAAAAAATTAGTCATGCTGAGCTTATTTTCGCAAACCTTATGATCGTATTTGTTACTTTCGGAATGGAGCGTATTTGGCTATTGAAAGGCGAATCAAGAAAGAATGTAATCTATGAAAAAATTGAATTAATTGTTCCTGAAAGAAGAGAGGAGTTATTGGCGGATTTAAAAGAAAGAACAGGTATTAATGTTATTCGTGTTGAGGTTAGGAGAATTGACTTTTTAAAGGATACTGCTAACTTGCGTATTTTCTATTATGAGGACAATACAAAATAGTATATTACTTTTATTATTTTTCTCCTTTTCAGCTTTTGCTCAAGAGAATGATTTTCAAACTTGGTATTCAGTTTCTCTGAATAAGAAAATCATAAAAAAGACGAACCTATCCCTAAAAACAGGTTTGCGATTAAGGGAAAATTCAAGCCTTTATGCCAAGCAATTTACGGATCTAAAAATCAAGCGTAAATATAACAAGCGTATTTCCTATGCTGTTGGTTATCGTTATATTAACAAATGGGATATTGCATTTAATATCTCTGATCAGAACCGTTTTTATGCGGAAGTTAATTATAAAAACAAATTAAGTAAACGCTTTTCTTATGCAGTAAGGAATAGATGGCAGACTCAAGGAGATTTGTTTGGGTATAAAATGACTTTGCGTCAGAAATTTGGACTAGATTATAACATCAAAAAAACAAAGTTGACACCTAGTATTTCAACTGAATATTTTTTAACCTTGGAAGATGGAATCAATAAGTTGCGTTCCACTATTGCTTTAGGGTATCCGTTGGCTAAAAAGTTGGATTTTGAATTGACATATAGAATTCAACAGGAGTTTTATGTAAATAATCCCCAAACTCTGTTTATCTTTGAAGGAAAATTAGCTTATAATTTATAATTTTATGCAAGAAAAAAAAATAGAACTTTCCTTTATTTTAGCTCACTTGAGTGAACTATCTGCTCAGGAGCAGCAATTAGTTGCCAATGCAAAAGCGGCTTTCAAAACTGCTTATGCTCCTTATTCTGGCTTTTTAGTAGGGGCAAGTGTCTTGCTGGAAAACGGTGAGGTTATTAATGGAAGTAACCAGGAAAATGTTGCTTACCCATCAGGGCTTTGTGCTGAGCGTGTTGCTCTTTTTTATGCAGGAGCAAAATTTCCGGATGTTAAAATAAATACAGTAGCCATATCGGTACTTTCTAAAAACTTTGAGGTAAAAGATGTGATATCACCTTGTGGGGCGTGTAGGCAAGTTATGGCAGAATATGAGGATAAACAACATAGGCCAATTAAAGTAATTTTACACTCTCCAACTGATGAGGTTCTTATTACTAATAGGGTTGAGGATTTATTGCCATTTATGTTTAAAAGTCCTTTACTAAAGCAGCACTAGTTTTCTTATATTTACCACATGCATATTCTGGATACCCCAATTGATTATTTGAAAGGTGTCGGTCCTCTACGGGCCGATTTGCTTAAAAAAGAGTTGCGTATCTTTACTTATGGCGACTTGCTTATGCACTATCCTTTTCGTTATATCGATAAGAGTAAAATCCATACCATTGCTGAACTAACTCCTGATTCTCCTAGCATTCAACTAAAAGGTCAAATCATAAAGTTTGAAGAAAAGGGGCAGAAAAGAGCCAAGCGATTAATTGCTCATTTTAAAGATGATACAGGTATTATTGAGTTGGTCTGGTTCAAAGCTATTCGTTGGGTAAGGTCTGGAGTAAAGCTACATACCGATTATCTTGTTTTTGGTAAACCTACTGCTTTTAAAGGTGCGTTTAATATTGTACATCCTGAAATGGATATGCAAGAAGAAAATAATCAATTTACCCAAGGCTTGCAACCTGTTTATAATGCTACTGAAATGCTAAATGCAAAAGGCTTAACCAGTAGAGGAATTGGGAAGTTGACTAAAGCCTTATTGCCTTTACTTAAAAATCAGTTGGAGGAAACACTTTCGGCTACTTTAATTGAAAAATTAAATTTACCTAGCCGTACACAATCTTTTTTTGATATACATCAGCCTAATGATGCTAAGGCTTTAGTAAGAGCCCAGAAAAGATTAAAATTTGAAGAGTTTTTCTTTTTACAATTGCATTTATTAAAACTAAAATTAACACGCAAAAAAAAGTTCAAGGGCTATGCTTTTGAAAACTTGGGTGAAGGTTTTCATGAATTCTATAATAAGCACCTCCCTTTTGAATTAACTGGAGCTCAAAAGCGGGTGCTAAAGGAAATCAGGAATGATGTTAGAAATCCTCAGCAGATGAATCGCCTTTTGCAAGGAGATGTTGGGAGTGGGAAAACTTTAGTTGCACTGCTCAGCATGCTTATGGCGGTGGATAATGGTTTTCAATCTTGCCTTATGGCACCTACCGAAATTTTGGCTCGCCAGCATTTTGAAACTATTTCTACTTATTTGGAAAAACAGGATATTAAGGTGGCTATTCTTACGGGTTCAACCAAAGCTAAGGATAGGCGTATTTTGCATGAACAATTAGAAAACGGTGAAATTGATTTATTAATTGGAACGCATGCTTTACTGGAAGATAAAGTAGTATTTCAGAATTTAGCTTTAGTCGTTATTGATGAACAACATAGGTTTGGTGTTGCCCAAAGAGCTAAATTATGGAAGAAGAATAAATTTCCACCTCATGTCTTAGTGATGACAGCAACTCCTATCCCTAGGACACTATCTATGACGCTTTATGGCGATTTGGATGTTTCTATTATTGATGAGCTTCCTCCTGGAAGAAAAGAAGTTAAAACCATGTGGAAGACTGATTCTTCTCGTTTGCAGATTATTAATTTTATGCGTGAGCAAATTAAATTAGAGAGACAAATATATATTGTATTTCCTTTAATTGAAGAATCAGAAAAGCTAGATTACAAAAATTTGATGGAGGGCTTTACTGATATTGAACGCGAATTTCCTTTGCCAGAATTTCAAGTAAGTGTAGTGCATGGGCAAATGAAACCTGAGGATAAACAATATGAAATGAAACGCTTTGTGGATGGGGTAACTAACATTATGGTGGCAACTACAGTAATTGAGGTGGGTGTAAATGTGCCTAATGCTTCCGTTATGATTATTGAAAGTGCGGAACGATTCGGACTCTCACAACTCCATCAGCTAAGAGGTAGAGTAGGTAGGGGTAGCGAGCAATCCTATTGTGTTTTGGTAAGTGGTAATAAAGTAAGTGTGGAAGGTAAAACTCGCCTGCAAACTATGGTGGATACCAATGATGGTTTCCAAATTTCAGAAGTAGATTTAAAACTAAGAGGTCCTGGCGATATGATGGGAACCAAACAAAGTGGGGTGCTCGATTTTAAAATTGCTGATATAGTTGCTGATAATAAGATATTACATTTTGCCAGAAATGAGGCTGATTTGTTACTACAAGATGATGAGGATTTGGAAAAAGCGGAGAATATCAATATTGCTCGTGCTTATCGTCCTTATGCTAGGGAGCGTTTGGGCTGGAGCAGGATTTCTTAAAATAAATAAGGGTAAGCTACTTATATCGCACCGCTACAACCTATTACCCTTGCTGCATTCCTGCCCTGGGGGAGTTCATAGGGAGCTGGTCGTACAAGACTTACCCTTAAGCTGCAAAACTAACATAATCTTACTTTTTACAAAACATTTTCTACATTCTATTTTTGTTTATATTTGCAATTATTAATTTTAAAAGAAAATAAGATGGATACAAAGAAATTTGCAATGAACTATGGTGCTGTATTGGGTTTGGTTTTGGTTGCTATTGCAGTTATTATGTGGTCAGTAGGTGCTGATGACAAACAATCAATTATCCCTGCTTTATTAAATAATGGTATCACAATTGCATTTATTGCTTATGCTGTTATTCAGTATCGTGACATTAATAATAATGGTTTTATTTCCTATGCTGCATCTTTAAAATTAGGAACAACAGTTGCTTTCTTCTCTTCAATAATATTAGCTTTTTATCAATTTATATACATTTCTTATCTTGATCCTAATGCTTTAAGTGAAGTAATGAAAATTACTGAGCAAGCTTTGCTGGAGGGAAATCCTGAAATTTCAGATGAAGAATTGGATATGGCTTTAGAAATGACTGGGAAGTTTATGCAACCACATTGGATGATGATAATGGGAATGTTAGGAGGTACTTTCATGGGTTTCCTTTATTCTTTAATTATTTCTATTTTTGTTAAAAAAGAAGACCCAACTTTAATCGCATAGTTTATGAATATTAGTGTAGTAGTCCCTTTATTTAATGAAGATGAATCTTTGCCTGAGTTATGTGCTTGGATTGATAAAGTAATGCAAAAAAATAACTTTACTTATGAAGTGCTTTTAATTGATGATGGTAGTAAAGATAAATCATGGGAAGTAGTTGAGAAAATTTCTTCTGAAAACACAAACATTAAAGGAATAAAATTCAGAAGAAATTACGGTAAGTCGGCAGCCCTTAATATTGGTTTTGCAAAAGCTAAAGGGGATGTAGTCATTACTATGGATGCTGATTTGCAAGATAGTCCTGAGGAAATCCCTACATTATATAATAAAATTGCTGTTGAGGGTTTTGATTTAGTTTCAGGTTGGAAAGCCAAACGCTATGATCCTTTAACCAAAACTATACCTACCAAATTATTCAATTGGGCAGCACGTAAGGCCTCAGGTATATATTTACATGACTTTAATTGCGGACTTAAATCCTATAAAAACACAGTTGTGAAATCAGTTGAGGTACATGGTGAAATGCATAGGTATATTCCAGTACTCGCCAAGTGGGCAGGTTTTTCTAATATTACCGAACAAGTAGTGGAACATCAAAGTAGAAAGTATGGCGTTACCAAATTTGGTTTGGAGCGTTTTGTTAATGGTTTCTTGGATTTGCTAACCATTACTTTTGTTTCTCGTTTCGGTAAAAAACCTATGCACTTTTTTGGAGTGTTGGGTAGCCTTATGTTTATGATTGGTTTTGCTTTGTTTACTTATATAACAGGAGCTAAATTGTATGCCATGTTTGCAGTTGTTCCTTCAAAAAATATTGCTAATATGTCAGGATTTTACATTGCACTTACTTCAATGATAATTGGGGTGCAATTATTTTTGGCTGGTTTTATTGCTGAGATGGTTTCTCGTAATGCTTATGATAGAAACAACTATCAAGTAGAAAAAGAAGTATAAGTTTTGAGTAAAAGAAAGGTAATTATCATTGGCCCTGCTTTTCCTTTTAGAGGAGGGGTAGCCAATTTTAATAATGCACTGGCTCAAGAATATTACGATAGAGGAGATCAGGTTATTCTCTATTCTTTCACCCTTCAATATCCTGGTTTTTTATTTCCAGGAACTACTCAATATGAAAGCGGAGAAGCACCAAAAAACTTAAAAATAAAAACGCTTATCAATTCTGTTAATCCTTTTAACTGGATAAATGTTGCGCGTAAGATTAATGCTGAAAAACCCGATTATGTTGTTGTAAGGTATTGGTTGCCTTTTATGGCGCCTTGCTTGGGTACTATTGCACGCTTATTGAATAAGAAAATAAAAATTTTGGCAATAACAGATAATGTTATTCCGCACGAAAAAAGAATAGGAGATACTTTATTTACTCGCTACTTTGTTAAAAGTTGTGATGCTTTTTTATCGCTTTCTGCTTCTGTTTTGGACGACCTTTCAAAGTTTACAAATACTACTTATAAAAAGTTTATTCCTCATCCTATTTATAATGTATTTGGGGACAAGATTCCTAAAGCAAAAGCGTTAGAAAACTTAGGGTTAAATTCTGAGGATAAACATTTATTATTTTTTGGTTTTGTGCGCAAGTACAAGGGCTTGGATTTAATGCTTAAAGCAATGGGAGATAGCCGGATAAAAGCAATGGGAATTAAACTTATTATTGCGGGTGAGTTTTATGATGATAAAACGGAATATACCGATTTGATAGCTGATTTAGGAATTGCAAAAAATATCATCATGAAAAGTGATTTTATCCCTGCTAATAAAGTGAAAGATTATTTTTGTTCTGCTGATATGATTACCCAAACTTACCGCACAGCAACTCAAAGTGGCGTTACTCAAATTGCTTATTCTTTTGATAGGCCAATGTTGGTGACTGATGTTGGTGGTTTGGCTGAAATTGTTCCCCATAATAAGGTTGGTTATGTTACCTCTCAAAATCCTACTGAAATTGCTGATGCAATAATTGACTTTTATACAAACAATAAAGAAGAAGAGTTTTCAGATAATACTAGCTTGGAAAAGAAAAGATTTAGCTGGAAATTCTTTATTGAGGGACTAGATGAATTAATGGATTCAGTAAAGAAGTAATTATTTCTTTTACCCTATATTTGCAAAAAATAATTTCATGAAAAAATTACTTTTATTTTTAATACTTATTCCTTTCTTAGCTTTCACTCAAAGTGTTAATGAAGTTGATGCAATTGGTTTAAAACAAGGTGTTTGGGAAAAAACTTTTGACAATGGTAATTTGCGTTACAAAGGAAAATTTAAGAATAATAATCCTGAGGGAATTTTCATGTATTATTATGATTCCGGTGAGTTGCAAGCTGAAAAAGAGTTTTTTCATTTAGGTACTGCAGCAGCAACTCATATTTTCTATAAAAATGGAAAGCTTAAAGCAGCAGGGCTTTATGTGAATGAACTAAAGGATAGTACTTGGCATTATTTTAGTATTGATAGTGTGCTAATGATGAGTGAGCAGTATCAAAAAGGAAAATTAAATGGGGTAACAAAAACGTACTACTATACAGGTGAGTTGTACGAAATTAAGAATTGGACTCAAGGAGTAGAAAATGGTTCTTGGATTCAATATTTTATTAATGGTACAACTAAAATGAAAGTCTTAATTAATCATGGCGTTAGAGAAGGTAAAATAGTATATTATTTTCCTAGTGGTAAGGTATATTACAATGGGTCTTATCTTGCTGATAATAAATCAGGTATTTGGGAATATTTCACTGAAGAAGGTATTAGTGATACAATAATAAATTACAATGAGTAAAGGAAGAGTTTTAATGGCAATGAGTGGTGGTATTGATAGTACTATGGCATCTTTATTATTACATGAACAAGGGTATGAGGTTATTGGTTTAACCATGAAAACTTGGGATTATGAGAGTTCAGGTGGAAATAAGAAAGAGACGGGTTGTTGTAGTTTGGATTCTATAAATGATGCGCGCCAATTGGCTGTTGATTGTGGTTTTCCGCATACTATTTTAGATATTCGTGATGAGTTTAAGGGCTTTATTATTGATAATTTTGTTGATGAATATATAGCTGGTCGTACGCCAAATCCTTGTGTATTATGTAATACGCACATAAAATGGGAAGCACTTTTAAAGCGTGCTGATATGCTTAATTGCGAGTTTATTGCAACAGGACATTATGCGCAAGTTCGTAAAGTTGAAGAGCGTTTTGTTGTCTCAAAAGGTTTGGATGAAAGTAAAGATCAATCCTATGTGCTGTGGGGAGTAACTCAGGAATGTTTGAAAAGAACAATTTTCCCAATGGGAGAATATCATAAAAAGGATATAAAGCAAATGGCCTTGGATAGAGGATATAAAGCTTTAGCTGAAAAGAATGAGAGTTATGAAATTTGCTTTATTCCTGACAATGATTATAGAGGTTTCTTAAAAAGAAGGGTAGAAGGGTTAGAGGAAAAAGTAAAGGGAGGTAATTTTATTACTACTGACGGTCATATTGTTGGTACGCATGATGGCTATCCTTTTTACACAATTGGACAAAGAAAAATTGGAGTTTCCTTAGGTCCTAATCCTACTTATGTTATTGGGATAAATCCTGAAGATAATACAGTAGTTGTTGGTATGAAAGAGGACTTGCAAGAACAAGAAATGTTTATTAGAAATGTAAATTATCTCAAGTATGCTAAGATTGAAGATGGCATGCAATGTTTAGTGAAAGTGAGGTATAAACATAAAGGTGAAATGGCGACTATTACTAATGATGGCGAAAATTTGAAAGTTCTATTTCATAAAAAAGTAGGAGGTATTGCTCCTGGGCAATCGGCTGCAATTTATGAAGGTGACGATTTAATTGCTGGGGGGTTTATTATAAAAAAATAAATTTTGAAGGTCTCTGAAATTTCATATCAAGAAACCAATAAATTTTCTAATCTTGTCCTTGATTACCTTAAAAAGGATGAAAAATTAAGTCCATTTATTAATCACTTTCCAACCCTAGAAAATTTTGAAAAACAAGTTACTGAAAAGAAAACACATTCTATAGATAGAGTAGTTCTGGTAGATGTTTTGAATAAGCAAAATGCAAGTTTATCTCTTTCTGAAAAATCAAAATTGAATATTGAAAGCTTAAAAGAGAATTCTACTTTTACAGTAACAACAGGGCATCAACTCTGTTTATTCACTGGCCCGCTTTATTTTATTTACAAGATAATCTCTACTATTAATCTAGCAGAACAGTTAGAAGAAAAATATCCTAATAATAATTTTGTGCCTGTTTTTTGGATGGCAACTGAGGATCATGACTTTCAGGAAATTAATCATATTCATCTTTTTGGTAAAAAAATAGCTTGGGGCAGCAAACAAGGTGGTGGTGTTGGTAGAATGAATTTAGATGGTCTTGAAAGTATCTTAACAGAATTGAAATCAGTTTTAGGAACTTCAGAAAATGCGGATAAATTAATTTCTCTTTTTGAAGAATCATATTTAAATCATGATAACTTGGCTGATGCTACTCGTTATTTGGTAAACGAATTGTTTGGTAAGTATGGGTTAGTTATTTTAGATGGAGACGATAAGAGGCTAAAAGAACAATTTATTTCCACTATTAAAAAAGATGTTTTAAGGAATGGTTTTGAGAAATCCATAACTAAATGCAGTGAGGATTTGGCAACTAAATATAAAGCCAAAGCCCATGTTCGTCCTATCAATTTCTTTAAATTATCAGAAGGGAAAAGAGAATTAATAAAAGGAGAAATTACTGAAAAGGAGATAGAAAATAATTCTGTTAGCTTTAGCCCAAATGTATTATTACGACCGCTTTATCAGGAAACTATTTTGCCAAATATTGCTTATATTGGTGGTGGGGCTGAGGTTACTTATTGGATGCAGTTGAAAAATGCTTTTCAGCAAGAAAATATTCCTTTCCCAATTTTGATATTAAGAAACTCTGTATTATTTATGGATGATAAACAGAATCAAAAACGACAAGCTTTAGGCTTTACGATTAATGATTTGTTTTTGGAAGAACATCAATTGCAAAAAAAGTTTGTGCTAAACCAAAAGGATTCACATATTTCCCTAAAAGATGAAATGGATGCTGTTGAAAATATATACGCATCAATTACTGCAAAAACTACTGATTTAGGGCTTCAGAATAGCATAAAGTCCCAACAACAAAAACAGTTAAAATCTTTTAAGCAATTGGAAGAAAAATTATTGAGGATAGCTAAGCAAAAAAATGAAAGTTCTTTAAATCAGATAAGTAAAATAAAACAGCAGTTGTTTCCTTGTAATAGTTTGCAGGAACGCTATCATAATTTCATTCCGTTTTATTTAAAAGGTGGGGATAACTTTATTGAAATATTAAAAGAGAATTTAAATCCGCTAAACCCTAATTTCGTAATTTTGAATACTAAAATAAAATAGTTAAATGGAGCACGAAAAAATATTAATATTAGACTTTGGTTCGCAATACACACAACTTATTGCTAGAAGAGTAAGAGAGTTAAATATCTATTCTGAAATACACCCTTACAATAAAATGCC
>JACNFT010000105.1 GCA_014384505.1 Cryomorphaceae bacterium
TGCAATGGAAAAAATTAATACTGCTTGGACAGCTGCATCAGAAGAAATGTATAAATCATCACAAGAAGAAGGGGCTGCAGCTGAAGGAAATCAGGCTGATGAAGCAACTGATGATGTAACAGATGTTGAGTTTGAAGAAGTAACTGAAGAAGAAACAAAATAGTAAGAATAATCCTTGTATTCATAATAATAAAAATAGCCCTGCATATTGTAGGGCTTTTTTTTTATATTTGCAAAATGATGAAGAAAATACTTCTACTATTATTTTTCCCTTTAATTATAAATGCTCAAACGGCATTTATAAGTGGAAGTCATAACTTGTGTGACAATGAAAAAGAGGTTTTTATAGAAATTGGATTTATAGGAGTCCCTCCTTTTACTTTTGTTTATGCAATTGATAATATTAATCAGTCAGTTATTCAAAATATTTCTGATAATCCATATTATTTACCTGCAAGTAATAAAGGGACCTATACAATTACTTCTTTTAATGATGCCGTTTCAGTAGGTGCTTTTAATGGTAGTGCTGAAGTTATTTTACTTCCAAGTCCTAAAGCAATTATTAATTCTGAGGCAGATACATTATCAGTCTTATATCCTATTTTAGGATATAATGATGTATCATTAGGAAATATAGAAAAAATAACTTGGATATTTGGTGATGATAACACTGAGGATTCTTTACAAACTGTTTATCATTCGTATTTATCTAATGCTAATGGTTTAGGGATTCCAGGGATTTATCAAGATTCATTAATTGTAATTGATGTTAACGGCTGTTCTGATACTGCTATACATCAGGTGTGGATACAGGATAAATACTGGATGTATATTCCAAATGCTTTTACTCCTAATCTAGATGAGAAAAATAGGAATGAGAAATTCTGTTTTGAATATCATTCAATTAGAGAGAATTCGTTTTTATTTAAAGTATTTAATCAGCAAGGTGAGTTAGTATTTCAGTCAACTGATGCTTTAGGGTTAAGTTGTAGCTCAATTGATGGAGGTTGGGATGGAACTTATTTTAGAACTCAAGAGAAATTATCCTCAGGAATATATTCCTATAATTTATTCTTTCAAGAAATTGAAGGTTGGAAACATAATAAATATGGGACAATAGCCTTGATTAGATAGATTATTGTTGTAAACTTGTTACTATAAATGAATAAAAAGTCCTCAATTTAATGGCTTTTTCTATTTTTGATTTTTAAAATTTAAATGCATGAAATTATTGGAAGGTAAGACTGTTATTATTACAGGTGCTAGTAGGGGTATAGGTAGAGGTATTGCTGAAGTATTTGCAAAACAAGGAGCAAATATTGCGTTTACTTACCGTTCATCTGATGAAAAAGCAAAGGCTTTGGAAGATGAACTTTTGGCTAATGGCTGTAAAGTAAAAGGATATAAGTCGGATGCATCTAATTTTGAGGCTGCACAGCAATTAGCAGTTGATGTATTAGAAGAGTTTGGGAGTATTGATGTATTAGTTAATAATGCAGGAATTACAAAAGATGGTTTGTTAATGCGTATGTCTGAAGACGATTTTGATAGGGTAATGGATATCAATATGAAATCAGTATTTAATATGACAAAAGCAGTTTTGCGCCCAATGTTAAAGCAAAGAAAAGGTTCTATTATTAATATGAGTTCAGTAGTTGGTGTAAAAGGAAATGCAGGTCAAGCGAATTACTCGGCATCTAAAGCAGCTATTAATGGCTTTACAAAATCGACAGCCTTGGAATTAGGTTCCCGAAACATCAGGTGTAATTCTATTGCACCAGGTTTTATTGAAACTGAAATGACAGAAGCATTAGGGGAAGATCAAATTCAAGAATGGAGAAATTCTATTCCTTTGAAAAGAGGAGGGACTACTGAAGATATAGCAAATTCCGCTTTATTTTTAGCCTCTGACATGTCAGCTTATGTAACTGGGCAAGTACTGCATGTTTGTGGAGGTATGCTTACCTAGAAAATGGGAATAATTTCTGATTTACCACTAATGTATACTATAGCTTGCCTTTTTCTAGGAATAAGCTATTCTTATTTTTTATATAGAAAAGAAGTTTTGCTAACAGCAAAAAAACTAAAACAGCTTCTGTTTATAATCCGAACACTTTTTATTACTCTTTTAGCAGTTTTGTTACTTAATCCAGTTGTAAAATCAATCCAAAAAACCAAACATAAACCGATTGTAATTTTAGCTCAAGATATTTCTGAATCTATTCCTGATTCTTTTGCGCTACAACTTTTAACTCAAATTAGTAAGCAGCTTACTGATTTTGAAGTATATGAATTTTCATTCTCGGATAAAGTGAATAGTGGTTTCTCTAGTGTTAATAGTGGATTGATAACTAATTATACTAACCTTTTTCAGGACATGAATACTCGTTTTGCTAATCGGAATATTGCAGGTTTAGTTTTAGCTACTGATGGCTTATACAATTCAGGAAGTAATCCACTTTATGATAATAGAATAAATTTCCCTGTTTACCCTATTGCACAAGGCGATACATTAATTAAAAGGGATATTAGTATTGCTAAAGTGTTGAAAAATGAAATTGCTTTTTTAGGAAATACTTTTCCTTTGGAAATTACTTTATCAGCTCAGCAATGTAAAGGAGAGCGTATTCAAGTTGAAATTTGGAATAAAGGAAAGAAAATTCATACTGAAGATAGAATTATCTATAGTGATGATGAATTTCAGAAGGTAAAAATTAATCTTTTTGCTGAAGATGTAGGTTTGCAGCATTATACGATTGCAGTAACTCAGCTTTCTAATGAAAAAAATAGTAGAAATAATAGCTATACTACCTATGTTGAGGTGATAGATTCTCGTTATAAAATCTTACTGTTAACCGAAAAGACTCATCCTGATATAGCGGCTTATAAAAGTGCGATAGAAAAAAATAAAAATTATGCTGTAGAGCGAGTTAATGTTATTGATTTTAATGGAAGTTTTGAAGCTTATCAATTGGTCGTTATTTTTGGAATTCAAAAAAATAATCCTTTGTTAATGCAACTTGAAAAAACTAATGTACCTCTACTTGTTTTTGATATTCAGCAAAACTTAAATTTAAAACTTACATCAGCTTTTAGCTTTAAAAGTAGAGGTGGTTTAGATGAAGTTAAAGCTGTAAAAAGTGAATTTTTTTCAAAGTTTACTTTTTCACCTGAATTATTAAACTTAATTCAGGACGCTCCTCCATTACACACTCCTTTTGGTAAATATACTTTGCAAATTGGTTCAGAAGTGGTTATTGCTCAGCAGGTAGGGATGCAAGTAACTACTAAGCCTATTATTCTTATAAACGAAACGAATGGCAGCAAATTGGCTTTTATAACCGCTGAAGGTTTCTGGAAATGGAAATTGTATGATTATGCAAACACTAAAAATAATATAGCATTTGACGAGTTGTTTTCAAAACTGACACAGTACTTAGTATTGCAAGAGGATAAAAGTAAGTTCAGAATAGATTATAAAAAACAATTTGCTCAAAATTCGAATATTTATTTTGAAGCTTCATTATATAACGAGAGTTATGAATTAATAAATGATAAAGAAATTTCAATTGTAATCCAAAATGAAAAAGGAGATGAATTTGATTATGAATTTTCTAAGTCACTTGAAAGATACAATTTAAATGTGGGTGTCCTTGATATAGGAAAATACACTTTTTTAGCTAAAGCAAAAGGCAGTGAGTTAATTAGGAGGGGTAGTTTTGATGTTAGAGCAATTCAGTTAGAACAATTATATACTGTTGCAAACCATAAGCTATTGTTTCAATTGGCTAATAATAGTGGTGGTAAATTATTTTATCCTAATCAGTCTGATAAAATTATTTCAGCTATTAAAAAAAGCAAGAATAATTTTATAAGTGTTTCTAGTAAAGAAAAGTTAAAAGGAATGATAAATATCCCTTTGATTTTATTAAGTTTGCTTGTTCTTATTTCTTTAGAATGGTTTTTGAGAAAATATAATGGACTAATATAAAATGATCAAACAAATAGTTTGCATAGCGTTAATTATTAATGTGTTAAGTTCATGTGTTACTTCATCAGTATTGGTTAATGTACAAAGGCCAGCCGATATTACAATTAATAAAGATATACAAAATGTTGTTGTTGTGAATAGGTCTAGGCCATCAAAAGATAATTTAGCAGGAAATATTATTGAAGGTTTAATTAGTGGGGAAGGTATTGGTGCTGATAGAAAAGGAGCAGAATATTGTGTTGAAGGACTTGCAGGGATGCTTAATAATTCAGAACGATTTAGTTTGAAAAATGAAGGAGAAATTGAGTTGAAGGGAACGGGTACATCTTCTTTTCCAATTCCTTTAGCTTGGAATGAAGTAAAAAGTATTTGTGGCTCTTATGATGGAGATGCCTTATTAGTGTTAGAGACTTTTGATTCAGATTCTAGAGTTCTACTTGGCCCTCCTGTAGTTAGAACACGCAAAGTAAAAGGAATAAAAGTAAAAGAATTACGTTATCCTTCTACCTTAATTATGGAGGTGGAATCAGGATGGAGAATTTATGACGTTAATAAAGAAAAAATAATTGATGAAAATAAATATTTAGAAATTAAAGAGTTTAATGCTTGGGGAAGTTCTGCTGAGCAGGCACAGTTTAATTTGCCTTCTAAAAGAATAGCAATTAAGCAAGCCGGAATTAATGCTGGAGAGAAATATGGTTTCCGTATTTCTCCAATATGGTTAAAAGTGAATAGAACCTATTATATTGGTAAGCATGAAGATCTTAAAAATGCTAGGGAATTTGTAAAAAGTGGAGATTGGGATACCGCAATAGAGATTTGGCTTCCTTTAACTGAGAATGAAGACTTAAAAATTGCAAATAGAGCAGCCTTTAATATGGCACT
>JACNFT010000028.1:0-2767 GCA_014384505.1 Cryomorphaceae bacterium
CAACTTCCCATCCTTTAATTAAACGAAAAGCATTCCAAATTTTATTAGAAAAATTACGCCCTTGTTCGCAAAGTCCTTCATCAAAAGGTAAGTCATTTCCAGCAGGAGAACAGTGCAGCATACCAACTCTTACTCCATCGGCACCATATTTTTCGATTAGTGTTATTGGGTCAGGAGAGTTTCCTAAGGACTTACTCATTTTTCTTCCTTGTTTATCTCTTACTATTCCTGTAAGGTATACATTTTTGAAAGGTAATTCTCCTCTGTATTCGTAGCCAGCCATAACCATACGAGCGACCCAAAAGAAAAGGATTTCAGGAGCAGTTACTATGTCATTAGTAGGGTAGTAGTAGTTTATTTCTTTATTGTCAGGGTTACGTATTCCATCAAAAACTGATATTGGCCACAACCAAGAGGAGAACCAAGTATCCAATACATCAGCATCTTGCTGCAAGTCCTCCATAGTTACGGAAGGCTTTTCTTTTTGGGCTAATACTAACGCTTCTTCTTTGCTTTCAGCTACAACATATTTGTTGCCATCATAAAAATAAGCAGGAATTTGTTGTCCCCACCAAAGCTGACGAGAAACACACCAATCTTTGATGTTTTCCATCCAGTGGCGATAAGTATTTTTGAACTTTGCAGGATGAAATTGTATATCATCATTCATTACGTGTTCTAATGCAGGTTTTGAAAATGATTCCATTTTAAAAAACCATTGCATAGATAGCTTAGGTTCAATTACAGCATCTGTTCTTTCCGAAAAACCAACTTTATTTTGGTATTCTTCTATTTTTATTAAATATCCTTTTGTCTTTAAGTCTACTGCAATTTCTTCTCTTACTACAAATCTATCTTTTCCAATATATAAGGTAGCAGCCTCACTTAAAGTTCCGTCATCATTTAGGATGTCAATTGTTTCTAATCCGTGCTTATCTCCCAGCTGATAATCATTAATATCGTGTGCTGGGGTAATTTTTAACGCTCCTGTTCCAAATTCCATATCCACATATTCATCAAATATGATAGGAATTACTCTATTTACTAATGGGATAATTGCTTTTTTACCTTTTAAGTGCGTATAGCGTTCATCATTCGGGTTTACGCAAATAGCTGAATCTCCTAAAATAGTCTCTGGTCTTGTTGTGGCAATTGTTACTTTTTCATTACTACCTTCAATCTTGTAGCTAATATGGTATAATTTTGAATCTACTTCTTTGTGTATTACCTCCTCATCCGAAAGTGCTGTTTGTGCAGAGGGGTCCCAATTTACCATTCTAACTCCTCTGTAAATAAGTCCTTTTTGGTGTAAATCTACAAAAACCTTAATTACGGATTCACTCATGTCCTCATCCATAGTAAACTTAGTTCGTTCCCAATCGCATGAAGCTCCTAACTTTTTTAATTGCTCCAGGATTATACCCCCGTGTTTGTCTTTCCAATCAAATGCATGAGCTAAGAACTCATCTCTTGTTAAGTCATTTTTTTGAATACCTTCTTTTGCTAGTTTCTGGACTACTTTTGCCTCAGTAGCAATTGAAGCATGATCAGTTCCAGGCACCCAACAAGCATTAAAACCCATCATACGTGCACGCCTAACCATTACATCTTGTAAAGTATTGTTTAGCATGTGCCCCATATGCAAAACACCTGTTACATTTGGTGGTGGAATTACAATAGTATAAGGTTCACGATCATCAGGAGTGGAGTTAAAATAACCTTTTTTCATCCAATGGGCGTACCATCTATCTTCAGTGATTAGAGGGTTATATGTTTTTGGAATGCTCATTTAATTTTTGTTTATAGCTTGCAAATTTACAAATTCTATTGTTCTTAGGAATTCCTATAATATCTTATTTGCTTAAATAAAATATTTTATTAAATTTGCCGATCACTAATATATAATAATCAACATAAAATAAAAAGAAGAAATGAGAAAAATACTTTTATCCTTAGCACTTGTAACTGGATTTACTTTAGTAAATGCTCAAAATGTTATAACTCCTGACGCACCAGAAACTGAAGAGTCTACTAATGTGACTATTGATTTTGTATCGAAAGTTGTGGATTACGGAACGATTGAGCACAATGCTGATGGGGCTAGAAAATTTGTATTTACAAATAATGGAACTGAGCCTTTACTAATTAAAAATGCAAAAGGAAGTTGTGGTTGTACAGTACCAACTTGGCCAAGAGAAGCTATTGCTCCTGGTGCTACTGCTGAAATTGGTGTGGAATATGCAACTAATAGAGTTGGGAAATTTACTAAAACTATTACTTTAACTACTAATGCGAGTAAGAAGCCTGTAATCTTGACAGTTAAAGGGGAGGTTAATCCTGCTCCAAAAGAAGAAACTGCACCATTAAGAAAAACAGAAGGTTCTCCTTTAGAAAAGAAATAAGCAATTCAAAATATATTACGACATTAGCGCCCTCATTTATGGGGGTGTTTTTTTTATAAAAAAATTATAATTATGCCAAAAATTTCTAATAAAGGAATTAGTATGCCAGAGTCACCAATCAGAAAGTTGGTGCCATTTGCTGAAAAAGCAAAAAAAGCAGGAAAAAAAGTATATCATTTAAATATCGGTCAACCTGATATTAAAAGTCCTGAATTGGCTTTAGAAGCAATACATAATTTTTCTGATAAAGTAGTAGAATATTCTCATTCAGCAGGCTTTGAAAGTTACCGAAAAGGATTGGCTAAGTATTATCAAAACTTAGGTATAGAAATTAATCATGATGATATAATTGTAACTACAGGAGG
>JACNFT010000028.1:3613-4671 GCA_014384505.1 Cryomorphaceae bacterium
CTAATATGGGTATTAATCAAGTGCGTATTGCTTATGTCCTAAATAAGGAATCATTACAGAAATCGATAGCTATTTTAGCAGCAGCACTTAAGATTTATCCAGGAACAACGCTTTAATGGATTTAGCTCAACATAAGGAGCAAGTGATATTAAAACGAAAAGAAAATCAGCAGTTCTTTAAGCGTTTTAAAAAAGTAAAACCAAAGGTATTAGATAAACTTATTCATCCTTTACATGATGAGGTTTTTGCTTGTACGGATTGCTTAAAATGTGCAAATTGCTGTACAACTACAGGACCTTTGTTTACGGACAAGGATATTAGTAGAATTGCTAATTATTTAAGAATAAAACCATCAGAATTTGTAGAAAAACACCTAAGAATAGATGAAGATAGGGATTATGTTCTTAAATCTGTACCCTGTACTTTTTTAGGAAAAGACAACTATTGTTCTATTTATGATGTTAGGCCAAAGGCTTGTCGTGAATTTCCGCATACCGACAGAATAAAACAAAGTCAAATTCTAAAATTAACTGAAAAAAATGTGGAAGTTTGTCCAGCTGTATTCAGCATAATCGAAAAATTAAAAATAAACTTAAAATAAATAATATTATGAAAAATAATTCCCTTTTTATATTTGCAATATTGCTATTTATTTCCTGTGCTAATAATACTGAAAATAAAGAAGTTGTAATTGTTGAGTCAGTAATTGAAACCCTTACTTTAGAATTTGCATCAAAGAATCCTGAAACAACCAAAAATAAAGCAGGTACGCATGTTGGTGTAAATGAAATGCTTAAATTATCATTAAATGATAATAGCCAAATGGATTTTGTAGGTCAAGTACTCACCTTAAATAATTTAAAAGAAGGAGCATTAAATTTTCACACTAGAAATGATAGTTTGTTTTGTAATGCACCTAAATCATTAATGTTGATGAGTATGCCGCCAAAACCTGGAATTGCACCTAATATGATTAATCCAAATACTGAATTTTTTGTTAAGCCAATGAGTTTATTAAAGTTGGAATCAGTAAATATTATGTTTATTGGGCTTGGTAG
>JACNFT010000111.1 GCA_014384505.1 Cryomorphaceae bacterium
AATTCCACTTTTTTGGTAGAATTTTTAAAGTGCGTAAGTATCTTCGATTAGGTTGCTATAGTTTTTTATTCTATAATGATACCTATTATTAATAGGTGTCATTTGGAATGTATTTAACAAAAAAATTAATCCAAATTAATCTGGAAACATGATAATTAAGTGGTGATACTATTAGTATTGCAATAATGATAATTAGTATCTCATTGTAAATATTAATTAGTGGAAAAAAAAAGCTTGTTAATGTCCAGAAGAGCACCATTACTGCAACACTAATAGCATAGCTAACATACATGGATCCATACCAGAATCCTATTTCTAATTCATAGGATAAAGAGCAATTTTCACATGTTTGACATGTATTTTCAGTACTAAAAAACATGTTTTTAATTGGATTATTACTATCCCAAAAGCTACCAATATGACATTTAGGACATTTATTAAATAAAATACTATACAGTTTTGATCCTTTACTAACTAATTTCATAATTTATATTTTAGTAACTGCAAAACTAATTTTTTTAAGATGCCAATGCTTGATTAACTCAGGATTAAGCTCAGATAATGATTTACCTTTTGGTGGTTTTCTTGCTATAAGGCAAATTTATAAATAATTTAATATTATTTTACATTAAATCAAAGAAATCTCAATAAGTAAATGGCAAAATTATTACCTTTGCCACATGCGATTTTTCATTGAACTTTCTTATAAAGGCACTAATTATCATGGGTGGCAAGTGCAACCCAATGCCAATACGGTACAGGCCGAAATAAACAAAGCACTTAGTCTTATTTTAAATGCCAAAATTGAAGTGTCAGGTGCAGGCCGAACAGATGCAGGAGTACATGCCAAACAAATGTTTGCTCATTTTGATTGGGATAAGGAATTCGATTTTCACATTACCATTATAAAACTCAATAGTTTTTTGGCAAATGATATTGCTGTGCGTTCTTTCTTTAAAGTAAGGGATGAGGCTTCTTCTCGTTTTGATGCTTTAAGTAGAATTTACCATTATAATATTGTTCAGCAGAAAAGTCCGTTTAAAACAACGGCTTATTTTGTGCATAAACCTTTGGATGTTAATCAAATGAACTTAGCGTCTCAGTATCTTTTAGGGAAACAGGATTTTACTTCTTTTTCCAAAGCTAATACCCAAACCTTTACCAATAATTGCAATGTAATGGTGGCAAGTTGGCAATGGCAGGATGGTGAGCTTGTTTTTACCATTAAAGCCGACAGGTTTTTGCGCAATATGGTAAGAGCAATAGTAGGTACTTTACTTGAAGTAGGTATAGGTAAAATTAAAGCAAAACAAGTAAAAGAAATAATTGCTCAAAATGACAGGTGTATGGCGGGTACTTCAGTGCCCGCAAACGCACTTTTTTTAAGTGAAATTGAATACTCAAAAGACATTTTTATATAAATGTCAAAAACTAAGAGTAATAAATCTAAATCCAATACGGGTAATGTAATTGACTTTGTATTATTAAAGCGAGTACTTGCTTTTGCCAAACCCTATCGTCTGCAATTTACGATTGCGGCTATTTCTGCTGTTTTGCTTTCTGTTTTAGGGCCTATGCGTCCTATGCTTATCAACTATGCAATTGACAATTATATTCTTATTCCTAAAAAGGAAAAGTTGTTAGATATTACTGTTTTGTTGTTGGGTTTATTGTTTATTGAAGCATTTATACAATTCTTTTATATTTACCTATCCACATGGATAGGGCAGCATGTTATTCAGGATTTGCGAGCTAAAATTTTTAAGCATATTTTATCTCTTAAAATGAAGTATTTCGACAATACGCCTATCGGTACTCTGGTTACCCGTGCTGTTTCGGACATTGAAACCATTGCCGATATTTTTTCTCAAGGGCTTTTGGTTATTATTGCGGAATTGTTAAAGTTGGTAGTGGTAGTAATTATGATGTTTTATACCGATTGGCGCTTGGCAATTATTACTATGCTTACCATTCCTATCTTGTTGTTAGCTACATCATGGTTCAAGCGAAATATCAAAGCTTCTTTTCAGGATGTTCGTGAGCAAGTTTCTCAGCTCAATACTTTTGTCCAGGAACATATTGTGGGTATGAATGTTGTTCAGATTTTTAATAGGGAACAGGCAGAATACAAAAAGTTCAAAACGATTAATCAATCCCATAGAGATGCGCACTTGCGTTCCATTTTCTATTATGCAGTATTTTTTCCAATTGTTGAAGTGCTTTCGGCTATGTCCATTGGGTTAATTGTTTGGTATGGTGGGCAAGGTATCCTATCAGGAAAAGACATTACAGTTGGGGAGTTAATCGCCTTTATTTTGTTTATCCACATGATGTTTCGTCCTATTAGACAACTTGCTGATAGGTTCAATATTTTACAGATGGGAATTGTAGGTTCCGAGCGTGTTTTTAAAGTGTTGGATACTGAAACGAAAATTGCTGACTTAGGTGATAATACGCTTGAAAATATGGAAGGGGCTATTTCCTTTAAGGATGTTGATTTTTCTTACAAACAAGATGAATGGGTACTAAAGGGTTTAACTTTTGAAATTAAAGCTGGTAAAATGTTGGCTTTGGTAGGTCGAACGGGTGCAGGTAAAACTTCTATCATTTCTGTGCTAAATCGTTTTTATGAAACCCAAAAAGGGACAATTGCTATTGATGGTATAGATATTGATACTGTACAATTGGCTAACCTAAGAGAAGATATTGCTCTTGTACAGCAGGAAGTATTCTTGTTTTCGGATTCTATTCTTAATAATATTACTTTGTTTGATACTGATATTACTAGAATTGAAATTGTTGAAGCTGCAAAGGAAATTGGAGTGCACGACTTTATTGAGACCCTGCCAAACACTTACGATTATGTGGTAGGAGAAAGGGGTGTTACTCTTTCGGCAGGGCAAAGGCAGTTGATTGCCTTTTTAAGGGTGTATGTGCGTAATCCTAAAATCTTAATTTTGGATGAAGCTACTTCCTCCATTGATACCGCAACTGAGGAGTTGTTACAAAATGCCTTAGAAAAGCTATCCAAAGACCGAACGACTATTGTTATCGCTCACAGGTTATCTACTATTGTTAAGGCCGATAAAATATTGCACCTAAAAAATGGGTCAGTACTAGAGGAGGGAACGCATAATCAGTTATTAAAAAGTGGTGGAGCTTATGCCGAAATGTATGATTTACAGGAATCCAATAGTTTGGATGCGTAAGAAATCTAATTTCCTCATGGTGTAATGTCCTTTATTTTTTTGTATTTTTGTGAGATTATGAAAAAACTACTTCTTTTATTTAGTGTGTTCTCTTTTTTTACTGTACAATCTCAGATTGTTATAGATAATACAGCGCCTTTCAATAGCCCTGTTTTTCTAGTTGACAATGTCTTGTTAGGTGGAGGGGTTGTTGCTTCTAATCATTCCTTTCAAGGGGAATCATCCCAAATTGGTTGGTTTGATGCTGTTAATACTAATCTTGGAATTGATAGTGGAATTGTTATGTGTACTGGAGATATTTATGCTCTTGATCCAATTAATGGTGGTGGCTTTCCACCTATGCCAAATACAGTAACAGATCCAGATTTGCTTGCTGTAGCAAATTCAGTTCCTGGAATGATTGGGCAATCTTTTTCAGTCAGTTCAATTAATGATGTAGCTATTTTAGAGTTTGATTTTGTTCCAACATCTGATTCAATGGAATTTCGTTATGCTTTTGGCTCTCAAGAATATTTTACTTACGAAAATACCCAATATAATGATGTGTTTGGGTTTTTTTTGTCAGGCCCAGGTATTGCAGGCCCTTGGGCAAATGGAGCAATTAATTTAGCAGTTGTTCCAAATACAAATCCTCCATTACCTATAACTATTTCATCTGTTTGTAATGATCCTCCTGACATTATGAATCCGCAGTATTTTATTAGTAATCAAGGGACAGGGCTTGATACTATTGCTGATGCGGATGGTTATACTACTGTTTTTACTGCACAGGCATTAGTTCAATGTGGTGCAACTTATCATATCAAGTTAGCTATTGCTGATGGTTCAGATGGAGGTTTAAGCTCTTATGTTTGGTTGGAGGCAGGTAGTTTTTATTCTCCTCCTTTGTCAATTGCAGATGATTTAGGGATAGACTCGACAATTATGAGTATTCCTTGCAATTCAACAGTTACATTAACTGCAAGTGGAGGAGTTGGAGCTACTTATCAGTGGTTTGATTCTACATCAACAGTGTTTAGCACTAACTCAAGTGTAATAGTTGGAGAAGGAGTTTATATCGTTTCTGCAGATATTTCAGGATGTGCTGTGCTTTCAGATACTTTAAGAGTTATTGAAGGAGATTTCCCGACTTTTAATTTAGGTGCCGATACTATTATTGCTTGTAATTCATCTTATCTCCTTACCCCTAATGTTTTGGGAGGTACACCTCCCTATGTTTATTTGTGGAGTAATGGTTCAACTCTTAGCTCACAGACTTTGGGTGAAGGTGATTATGATTTGATAGTCTCGGATTTATTCGGTTGTGGGGATACTTCAAGTATTTCAATTACTTATGATCCTCCTCCTGTAATTGATTTAGGAGTTGATATTATGATTGCTTGTAATTCTGATACTTTAATAGATC
>JACNFT010000125.1 GCA_014384505.1 Cryomorphaceae bacterium
AGAGGAGTTCATTTTTTAAGCGGATTGGCAACCGATAAGTTTGAGGAGACAAGAATTACCATACAAAATTTCATAAGCGCAAAACATTCTCATGAAATCATCTTTACCAAAGGGACTACTGACTCTATTAATATAGTTGCGAGCGGATACAGAACCTTATTAAATAAAGGAGATGAAATTATTATTTCAGAATTAGAGCATCATTCAAACATTGTGCCTTGGCAAATGTGTTGCGAACAAAGTGGAGCTACTCTAAAAGTTATTCCATTGTTGGATAATGGAAGTTTGGACATGATAGCTTTTGAAAATTTCCTTTCTGAAAATACAAAATTAGTTTCTGTATCTCATATTTCCAATACATTGGGAACTATAAACCCTATTGAAGAAATTATTGAAAAAGCGCAAGCAGTTGGTGCAAAAGTTCTGATTGATGGTGCCCAGGCTGCTTCACATATTTCACTAAATATGCAAAGTTTAGGGGCTGATTTCTATTGTTTTTCGGCACACAAAATGTACGGGCCAACTGGAGTTGGTGTGTTGTACGGAAAGGAAGATGTTTTAAATGAATTACCTCCATATCAAGGTGGTGGAGAGATGATAAAAGAAGTAAGTTTTAAGAAAACTACTTACGCTAATTTACCTCATAAGTTTGAGGCAGGAACACCAAATATTGCAGGAGTAGTTGCTTTTAAAGCAGCTATTGATTTTATTACCGAATTAGGATTAAGCAACATTGCAAAATATGAGGAAGAACTTTTGCAATATGCTACAGAAGAAGTCTTGAAAATAGAAGGACTAAAAATTTACGGAACAGCTGAAAATAAATCAGGAATTATATCTTTTAATATTAACGAATTACACCCTTATGATATTGGCATGATTGTTGATAAAATAGGAATAGCAATACGAACAGGACATCATTGCACACAGCCTATTATGGAAAGATTTAACATCCCCGGAACAGCACGTATTTCTTTAGCCGTATACAATACAAAGGAAGAAATTGACATTTGTATAAACGCCCTTAAAAAGGCAAAAATGATGTTATCCTAAATGAGTACAATACAAAAAATACAAGCAGAAATTATTGAGGATTTTGGGATGTTTGACGACTGGATGCAAAAATACGAATACCTTATTGATTTAGGAAAAGAGTTAGCGCCAATTAAGGAACAATACAAAACGGAAGACAACCTTATAAAAGGATGTCAGAGTAGAGTTTGG
The DNA here is from genome assembly GCA_014384505.1 of Cryomorphaceae bacterium. Lineage (GTDB taxonomy): Bacteria > Bacteroidota > Bacteroidia > Flavobacteriales > BACL11 > UWMA-0277. Next base: position 1,225 of record JACNFT010000125.1, read on the forward strand.
CTTCATGCAGAACATACTCAGGGTAAAATAATCTTTACAGCAGATAGTGATGCTATTATGACCAAAGGAATTGTAGCTATACTTATAAATGTATTATCAAATCAGACTCCTAAAGATATTGCAACTGCAAAACTTGACTTTATAAACGAAATAGGATTAAAAGAACAACTATCTCCTACTCGTGCAAATGGATTAGTCTCCATGATAAAAAAAATGAAATTATACGCTATTGCATTTAATAATTAACAACATGAAAACAGAAGAAGAATTACAAAAAATAGGAGAAGAAATTGTTGAGGTGATTTGTGAGATTTATGATCCTGAAATACCGGTGAATATTTATGCACTTGGTTTAATTTACGATATTGAAGTAAGTGAAGAATGTGATGTAAATATTACTATGACTCTTACCTCTCCAAATTGCCCTGTTGCCGAAACCCTTCCTGTTGAGGTAGAAGAAAAAGTGAAAGTTGTTCCTGCTGTGAAAAATGTAAAGGTAGAGATTGTATTCGAACCAGCTTGGACCAAAGATATGATGAGTGAAGAGGCGAAACTAGAACTTGGAATGTTATAGAAATGACAGGGGAAATTGTAAATAGAGTAGCAAACAGTCCTTTAATCAGCATGGATTTGACTGATTATGCACCAACAAAACCTATTGCCGTTTTAGATGTGAAAGATTTCCTTTTCCAAGGAATTGTACTAAAAGAAAAAGAGTTCAGGGTAAGTTTAAAAGCATTTGATTTCTCAATTTACACCAACACAACTGTAGCTCTTAATTGTAGTGCAGATGCAATTGTCCCAATGTGGGCTTTTATGCTAGTTACATCTTATTTGAATTCCGTTAATGCTGACATCCATTTTGGAATAAAAGAAGATGTGTTTCAGCAAATTTTTACCAATAATATTAATGCGATTGACGCCTCTGAATTTGAAAATAAAAAAGTAATTGTAAAGGGTTGTGGACAAATTCCGCTTACGGAAAGCTTGTATATTGCAATTACTAAAAAACTACAAAATACAGTGAGCAGCTTAATGTTTGGGGAGGCTTGTTCGGCTGTACCTGTTCTAAAAAATAAATAATGAATAAAAATATTCAACACATAAATACTCAGATTGCTGAGTACAAAAAAGATGTGGTAAATCACCCATTATACAACCAATTGAATACCATTGAGGATGTCCAAAAACTAATGGAAATTCATGTGTATGCTGTGTGGGATTTCATGTCTTTATTAAAAGGATTACAAATTGAGCTAACGTGTACAACCTTGCCTTGGAAGCCAGTTGGAGACACTAAAATAAGACGACTCATCAACTCCATAGTATTGGAAGAAGAAAGTGATGTAGATTCTGCAGGGAACCCTTCTTCTCATTATGAAATGTATTTGGAAGCAATGAAAGAATGTGGGGCTAATACTTATGAAATTGACAAGTTTGTAAATAGCGTTTCAGATGTAAACCTACCTAAAGTAAATACAGCTATTGACTCATTTTTAGCAACTACTTTTGATATTTTAAATAGTGGGGAGGCCCATAAAATTGCAGCAGCTTTTACGTTTGGACGTGAAGATTTAATACCAGATATGTTTACTGCAATTGTAAATGATTTGAGTAAAGAACATAAACTTGATAAGTTTGTTTACTACCTAGAAAGACATATAGAATTAGATGCAGGAGAGCATGGGCCTTTGGCGTTGGAACTTATTAGTAATTTATGTGGAGAGGACAAGCAAAAATGGAAAGAAGTAGAAGAAACTGCTATTGCCTGTTTAGTCGCCCGTAAGGAATTATGGGATCTGGTTTTAAAAGGACTTAATTAATCTATTTTCCTTGTTCAAAGGTTTTTATAGAGTGTTCAACTGACTGATTGATTTGGTTCAATTCTCTAGCTGTAAAATCACGATACTCTCCTATAGGAATATCCAAATTAATATTCATAATTCTCACCCTTTTTAGTTTTCTGATATCATATTCCAAATACTCACACATCCTACGGATTTGTCTATTTAATCCTTGTGTTAAGATGATCTTGAATTTATTTTTATCCGTTTGCTTAACAAAACATTTACGGGTAACGGTATCTAAAATTGGCACTCCATTCCCCATAGCTTCAATAAATTCTTTCGTTATTGGCTTGCTAACAGTAACCTCATATTCTTTTTCGTGATTGTTTCTGGCACGCAAAATCTTATTGACAATATCGCCATCATTCGTTAAAAAAATAAGTCCTTCTGATGGTTTGTCCAATCTTCCAATGGGAAAAATACGAGTTGGATAATTAATATAATCAATAATATTATTCTTTTCTCGCATTTGGTCAGTAGTACAAACAATACCAACTGGTTTGTTAAAAGCAAGATATACCATTTTCTTTTTTTTGGCTCTATGCACTACCTTTCCATTCACACTTACCTCATCTTCAGCCGATATTTTAGTTCCCATTTCAGGAACCTCACCATTTATTTTTACTCTACCTTGTTCAATTAATTTATCAGCTGCCCTTCTTGAGCAGTAACCAATTTCTGATAAAAATTTATTTATTCTTGTAAGATTTGTATCACTCATAATTGCTGCAAAAATACGCTAAAATATTGTTAACATCTCGATAAAAACAAAAGTCCCTAAATTACTTAAAACAGCCCGTTTCATTATATTTGCCTTAAACAAAAATAAAAAAATGACAAAGAAAATTTTATCAATTATAATGGCAGGATTTTTCTCACTATCAGTAATAGCTGATGAGGGAATGTGGCTTCCACAGTTATTAAAAACAATGAATGAAAGCGACATGCAAGCGCATGGGCTTCAAATGACTGCTGAAGATTTATACTCTGTAAACAACTCCTCACTTAAGGATGCAATAGTATCATTAGGTGGGTTCTGTACGGCTGAAATGATTTCATCAGAAGGGTTAATGTTAACCAATCACCACTGTGCTTTTGGATCTATTCAAGAGCACTCAAGTGTTAGTAATGACTATATAAAAGATGGTTTTTGGGCTATGAGTCGTGATGAGGAATTGGCAAATGAAGGATTGACAGCATCATTTTTAGTTAGCATTGAGGAGGTGACTGCTCGTGTATTAGCTGAACTTACTGATGATATGACCGAAAAAGAAAGGTCAGAAAAAATCATGGAAATCTCTAAAACTATTGTTGATGAGAAAACTGAAGATACTCACTACAATGCTAGGGTAAAATCTTTCTTTGGAGGAAATGACTTCTATATCATGACCTACGAAACATTTAAAGATGTTCGTTTAGTTGGAGCTCCACCATCAGCAATAGGTAAATTTGGAGGAGATACAGACAACTGGATGTGGCCTAGACACACTGGGGATTTTGCACTTTACAGAATCTACTGTG
>JACNFT010000018.1 GCA_014384505.1 Cryomorphaceae bacterium
CTGAGCGTGATGGTATTTGGATGGGATTAACCTTGTTTGAATTTATGGCAAAATCAGGAAAATCACTACAAGATTTAATAGCTGAGGTATATGCAATTGTAGGTGAATTTGCTTTTGAACGTATTGATTTACATATTGATAATGATACTAAATTTAGAATTATTGAAGATTGTAAAGCAGGGAAATTTACTCAGTTTGGAAAATATAAAGTGGATAGAATTGAAACGACTGATGGTTTTAAGTTTTTCTTTGATGAAGATACTTGGCTTATGATTCGCCCTTCAGGTACAGAGCCTGTTTTACGTACTTATGCTGAGGCTTCAACACAAGAAAAAGCATTTGATATTTTGGCTGATGCCAAAGCGACTATCTCGTAAATGAAACAACTGTTTCTGATATTATTTTGGTTCATTTTTTTTACTCTTTCAGCTCAGGATTGGAAAACACCTAATTATCAGAAAAATGGGTGGGATATGGATATGCCTAGTACGGTTGATAAGAAAAAGAGAAACATCTTATTAATTTCAGAGGCTGCTATTTATACAGGAGCTTTAGTGACATTAAATCAGCTTTGGTATGCTGATTATCCTAGAAGCAGTTTTCATTTTATAAATGATAATGCGGAATGGCTACAAATGGATAAATTAGGTCATATGACTGTTTCTTACTATTGGGGTGTTGCAGGCATTAAGGCTTATGAATGGGCTGGAATGAAGCGAAAAAATGCAATATGGTATGGTGGTTTAACTGGAACTTTTTTTCTAACAGCTATAGAAGTGTTAGATGGCCAATCAACTGAGTGGGGAGCTTCATCAGGAGACTTATTAGCAAATACTACAGGTTCGTTAATAGCTATTGCTCAGGCATTAAAATGGAATGAGCAAAGAATACAACTTAAATACTCATATTCTCCATCAGAATGGGCTAATACAAATCCTGAACAGTTAGGTGCAAACCATTTACAAAGAACTTTAAAAGATTATAATGGACAAACGTACTGGTTATCGTTTAACTTAAAGTCCTTATTTGATATTCGAACTACTAATTTTCCTCAGTGGTTAAATGTTGCAGTAGGACATGGTGCTGATGGAATGGTTTCTGCTTATCAAAAAGAAAATGATTCTCAAAGAAAAAGACAGTTTTTGCTTTCATTAGATGTTGATTTAACAAGGGTGAAAACAAAAAGCAAAATATTGAATACAGTTTTACATTCTTTTGGTTTCATAAAATTCCCTATGCCAACTTTAGAGCTTAGTAATGGAAAATTGTATGCACATTCAATATATTTCTAATGCAATTTAAACTTGGCGATAAAATTCTTTTCAAAACTGAAAATCAGAAAGGAGAAATAGTTAAAATTAATTCCATCTACAAAGTTACCGTACAAACTGAAGATGGTTTTGAAGTTTTGGTTTCTGTAAAGGATTTAGTGAAAGTTGAAGTAAATACAGATAAGGCCTTGGCTTATGGTAATTACTTTCATCAAAAGGATAACGATAATAAGTCAAGTAGTTCTTTTAAACGAGATAAGAGTTCGACCATTTTAAAAATCGATTTACATATTGAACTTTTAAGTAGTAGTTATCAGTATTTGGATAATTTTGAAATTGTTCAGATTCAATTGAATGAGTGTCATTTAAGAATTGAAAAGGCATTAAACAGCAATTATCAAAAACTAATTATTGTACACGGAATAGGAACTGGTAGCCTTAAAGCTGAAGTACATAAATTGTTACGTAATTATAATTTACGATTTTACCTGTCTAAGGATGCTGGTGCTACAGAAGTAATGCTTTAGGGCTATTTATTATTACCTAATCTTCCAAGTATTTCAACAATTTGAGTGTGCGAAATTCTTTTAGCAATTATCTTCTTATCTGTATCTAATAAATAAATAACAGGAGTAGAGTAGATGTCATATTTATCTCTCCAATCACTACTTGCTACAGGATTTCCTTCTTCATCATGATTGATGTCTGCAACATTAATCCAATCCCCAGTTTTTTGTTTATTGATAAATTTCTTCCATTCCTTCTTATCAAATTCAGTTGCTACAGCTAAGGTTTTTATATTATATCCAGCTGAGATTAATGAGTCTACATCATGTTTAATTTTAGGAATTTCCTTTTTACAATGCCCACAAGTTGGGCCGAAAAATACTAATACTGTATAGTCAGCCTTAATTTCTTGAATTGTATGTGTGATTCCTAAAGTATCTTTCATGAAAGGTCTTCCGTAAAAATCAAGAAATTCTGATGCTTCTCTTCCTAATAAATTAGGTGCAATTTTTTGGGCTCTATCTGCAATTTTAACCAACTGTGTTGAATCCACCCAATCGCATTGATTAGTGATGTAATATTTTTCAACCATGTGTACAAATACTGCATCCATGCCCATGATTTTTGAACGTTCGTAAGTTGATGTAATGTACGATACTACATATTGAAAGATATCCCCATTTGCTTTTGAAAGTTCAATAAGAATATCAGCAGATACATTAATAGAATCAGGATGTTTTGCTGTTAATTTATCCAAATACTGATCCATCTTGTTAAAGAAAATAGGCGTTCTTAACATTCTTGAATCTGAGAAGTCAATATTATCCCAAAAGTGTTTTTTATAAAAACGGTAAGGAAATGTCTTGTCAGGATTACCTGTACTATCTAATGGTGATTCTGGAATTTGAATTTCAGTAGTTGCTGTAACAATTTTTGAGAAAAATTTATCCTTATTATTTATCATAAAATCTTCCCTGAACTTCTTTACTTTCACATCAATAGCACTTGCTTTTTCTTGTAATTCTTTTTTTGCATCTCCTTCTGCAGTTTCAAGTTGCTGTCTTATTGGTGTTACTTGTTTTTGCATTTGAGTAATAAAGTTTAAATACTCATAAAAAGGAGGGTTTTCATTTGAGTTTTTAAAAGACATACTACCTATTAAATCATCAAGTTTAGTTGAGAATGAAAAATGCTGTTCTGAAACTATCATGTCAAAGTATTGTTGATTTGCTAATACAACTAAATACATTCCTCCTTGTAATTCTTTTTCCCCTTGAAAGGAAAATTTTCCATCTATAACTTCTGTAGTGTCTGTAGCGTATTGCTTTCCACCAAAGTAGTAAGCTAACATAACTGAGGTGTCTTGTAGTCCTTCTATTTCCCCACTAATATTATAGCCTATTACCTCTTGAATAGTTTTCTTTTGACCAAATTTACTTTGTGAGTAAGATTGAGATGTTATTGTTAAACAAAGGATAAATAATAAAGTTATTTTTTTCATAATATATTTTTAAGTGCGCAAAATTAAGAATCAAAACGAATTTTCCCAATAACTATTGCTTATTTTTTAAATATCCATCTAAAAAAACTATTCCAATAATAAGGCAACTTCCAAAATAGAAAGAACTGCTCATTAGTTCATTGTCTCCAAAAATTATTAATGCAAAAATTATACTGTATACAGGTTCAAGGTTTATAGCCATTATTAATGAATAAGGAGTTATGTGTCGCATAATTTCGGTTAGCCAAACAAAAACCATTGCAGTGCAAAGCGTCCCTAAAAGAATAAGGTAGGTAAGGTTAGTAATTGAGATTTTAGTTGTGAATACAGTATAATCTTTTTGGAAAAATAAAATACAACTGATGATCATTACTCCTGAAAGCATTTCAATCATTGTAATTTTTGCAGCTCCAACTTTATTAATGTATTTGGCATTAAACAAAGTAAATAGAGTGGCAAGCAAAGCAGCTATTATACCATAAAAATATCCCCAAAAATACTTAGTCTCAGTGCCCATAATAAAGGCTAATGCTACAACGACTACTACACCCATTATCACTTCATAAAAAAGAAATTTCCTTTTGAAAAAAAAAGGTTCAATCAATGCTGAAAAAAGGGAAGAAGTGGCTAAGCAAACTACGGCAACTGATACAGTTGATACTTTTATTGACTCAAAAAAGCATAACCAATGAAAGGTAACTAAAGCACCAACTCCTAAAAGACCAAGAAAATCTTTTTTGCTAACAGAAAATAATTGTTTTTTAAAAGCGAGAAAGATAGCGATACTAATAAAGGCAATACCCATTCTGTACCAAACTAAATGTATTGCACTTAACGATATTAATTTTCCAAATACTCCAGTTAATCCTAAAATAACTACCATTATGTGTAATGAAGTTAGTTTATATTTCTTTAGTATGTTATACATGAATTAAATTGTAATTTTGTGCAATAATACAATATAAGAATGAAGATAATAATTTCTCCTGCTAAAAAAATGGCTACTGATAATTTTGTAAATAAAGGAACATCTATTCAGTTTTTAGAAGAAACTAAATATTTAGTAAAGGAGTTAAAAACTTATACGGTAAGTGATATAAAAAGCTTGATGAATTTAAGTGACAATTTAGCTCAATTAAACTGGCAAAGGTTTCA
>JACNFT010000026.1 GCA_014384505.1 Cryomorphaceae bacterium
GTGAAGTTATTTGTCACGTATATTAATAAGATAAAGAAATGTCAAGAATAGGAAAAAACCCAATAACAATTGCTGAAGGAGTTACTGTAATTCAGGAAGGTACTGTTATAACGGTAAAAGGAAAATTAGGTGAGCTTTCTCAAGATATTGACGTAAGTGTTACGGTAACAATTACTGATAATGTGATTACATTTACAAGAGAGTCTGATCATAAAGATCATAGATCAAAGCACGGTTTATACAGAGCTTTAATTGCTAATATGATTGAAGGAGTAACTAAAGGACATGCTAAAAAGCTTGAATTAAGAGGTGTGGGATACAGAGCAACAACTGAAGGTCAGAATTTAGATATTTCTACAGGATACTCACATAATATAGTATTTGATATTCCAACTGAAATTAAAGTTGTAGCTGAAACTGAGAAAGGTAAGGCGCCAATCATAACTGTTTCAGGATGTGATAAACAATTAGTTGGAGCTGTAGCCGCAAGAATAAGAGCAGAAAGAAAGCCTGAGCCATATAAAGGAAAAGGAATTAGGTATGTTGATGAATACGTTAGAAAGAAAGCAGGTAAAACAGCTTCAAGTTAAATTAAGATAATAAGATGACACAATCAAAAAAAGATTCTAGACAAAGAGTAAGATATGCTATCAGAAAGAAAGTTTCTGGTACTTCTGAAAGACCACGATTAGCAATTTTCAGGTCTAATAAAGATATTTATGCTCAAATTATTGATGATATAAATTCAAATACACTTGCATCTGCTTCTTCTAAAGAGGCAAAAGGCACAAAAACTGAACAAGCAGCTATAGTTGGAAAGCTAATTGCTGAAACTGCTAAAAAAGCTGGAGTTGAAACTGTAGTTTTTGATAGAGGAGGGTTTTTATACCATGGTAGAGTAAAGGCATTGGCTGATTCAGCTCGTGAAGCAGGATTAAAATTTTAAGAATTAGATATGTTAAAATTAGCACAAAATAAAAGAGTAACAATTTCTGGTGATATCGAGTTGAAAGACAGATTAGTTGGAATACAAAGAGTAGTAAAAGTTACTAAAGGTGGTAGAACTTTCGGATTTTCAGCTATTGTTGTAGTTGGTGATGAAAAGAGTATTGTTGGTATTGGTTTAGGGAAATCGAAAGATGTTGCTACAGCTATTGCTAAAGGTATTGAAGCTGCCAAAAAGAATTTAGTAAGAATTCCTGTTTTTAAAGGAACAATTCCTCACGAACAAGCTGCTAAGTTCAGTGGATCTCAAGTTTTAATTAAGCCTGCATCTCATGGTACAGGAGTAAAAGCTGGGGGTGCAATGCGTGCGGTATTAGAAAGTGCTGGAGTGAAAGATGTATTAGCAAAATCTAAAGGATCTTCAAATCCTCATAATTTAGTAAAAGCAACTTTAAAAGCTTTATTAGAATTAAGAGATGCGAGAACAATAGCAATGCAAAGAGGAATAACAATGGATCAAGTATTTAACGGATAATATAGTCAAGAATGGAAAAGATTAAAATTAAACAAGTTAGAAGTAGAATTGGAAGGCCAAAAGATCAAAAGAGAACTTTAGATGCTTTAGGCTTAAGAAAAATGAATGCTGTAGTGGAGCATAACGCAACACCACAAATTTTAGGAATGGTTGCTAAAATTAAGCACTTAATAACCTTAGTAGAATAATATTTGATATGGAATTACACAATTTAAAGCCTGCAAAAGGGGCAATTAAAGGCACTAAAAGAGTAGGTAGAGGAGAAGGATCTAAGAAAGGAGGAACATCTACTAGAGGACATAATGGTCAGAAGTCTCGTTCAGGATATTCAAAGAAAATTGGATTTGAGGGTGGACAACAACCTTTACAAAGAAGAGTGCCTAAGTTTGGATTTACAAATCCGAACAGAGTAGAGTATAATGGTGTGAACTTAGATACTATTCAAGCTTTAGTTGATTTAAAGAAATTGAAGGGAACTATAGTAAAACAAGATTTAATGGATAATGGTCTTGTACAAAAAAATGATTTAGTGAAAATTTTAGGTAGAGGTGAATTAACAGCAAAGTTAGATATTACTGTTAATGCATTTTCTGCATCTGCAATAGCTGCTATTGTAAAAGCGGGTGGTACTGCAACAGTTTTAGAAAAGTAAGATGAGAAAATTAATAGATACAATAAAGAATATTTGGGGAATTGAAGATTTGAGAAATCGAATCTTAACTACAATAGGAATTCTAGCTATTTATAGATTAGGTTCTTTTGTTGTAATTCCTGGTGTTGATCCTTCACAGCTTTCTGCTTTACAGGACCAAACTGCAGATGGACTTTTAGGCCTATTAAATATGTTTACAGGAGGTGCATTCTCACAAGCATCTATTTTTGCTTTGGGTATTATGCCTTATATCTCAGCTTCTATTGTAATTCAGTTATTAGGAATGGCTATTCCATATTTTCAGAAATTACAGAAAGAGGGAGAGAGTGGTAGAAGAAAAATTAATAACATTACAAGATACTTAACTATCTTAATTACAGCAGGACAAGCTCCTGGGTATATTGCTAACTTAAAAGCAACACTACCTGAGTCAGCTTTCTTACTTCCTGCAGGAGGTTTCTGGTTGTCATCTATTATCATTTTGATAACGGGTACTATGTTTGTAATGTGGTTAGGAGAAAAAATTACAGATAGAGGAATTGGTAATGGTATTTCATTATTAATTATGATTGGTATTATTGCTGGTTTACCTCAATCATTAATGCAAGAATTTGTTTCCGCTTTAGGGTCAGCAGGAGGTGGTTTAGTTATCTTCTTAGTTGAAATGTTAGCGTTATTATTTGTAATCTTAATTACTATCCTTTTAGTACAAGGTACAAGAAGAATTCCTGTGCAGTATGCTAAAAGAGTAGTTGGAAATAAACAATACGGTGGAGTAAGACAATTTATTCCTTTAAAAGTAAATGCTGCTGGAGTAATGCCAATCATCTTTGCACAAGCAATTATGTTTGTACCTATTACTTTAGTTGGTTTTTCTGAAAATGAAAGTTTACAAGGAGTTGCAGCAGTACTTACTGATTTCGGAGGATTTTGGTACAATTTAATGTTCTTTGTAATGATTGTAATATTTACATATTTTTATACTGCTATGACGGTTAATCCTAACCAAATGGCTGATGATATGAAAAAGAATGGAGGGTTTATTCCAGGAATAAAACCAGGAAGATCTACTGCTGATTATTTAGATGCTGTGATGTCAAGAATTACTTTCCCAGGATCTTTATTCTTAGGTTTAGTAGCTATTTTACCAGCATTTGCTATGGCAGGAGGAATTAATATGCAGTTCGCTCAGTTTTATGGTGGAACATCATTATTGATTTTAGTTGGTGTTATTTTAGATACACTTCAACAAATAGAAAGTCATTTATTAATGCGTCATTATGATGGGTTAATGGATTCAGGAAGGATAAAAGGAAAATCTTCTGGTAGTATGATGTAATCATATTGATTTATGATTTATTATAAAACAGAAGAAGAGATAGAGTTAGTAAGAAAAAGTTCTTTACTTGTTGCAAAAACCCATGCTGAAATAGCTGGGCTAATAAAACCAGGGATAACTACCTTAGCATTAGATAAAATTGCTGAAGAGTTTATCAGGGATAATGGAGGAGTTCCAGCTTTCAAAGGTTATGGTGGCTTTCCAAATACTTTATGTATGTCACCTAATGAACAGGTGGTACATGGTATACCCAATGATAGAGCTCTTGAAAATAGTGAAATTTTATCCGTGGATTGTGGAGTAGTAATGAATGGCTATTATGGTGATTCTGCTTTCACTTATGAAGTTGGGGAGGTAGATGCTGAAACAAAACAATTACTTAAAGTTACTAAAGAGTCACTTTATAAAGGAATTGAACAAGCAGTTGCTGGAAATAGAATTGGTGATATTGGTTATGCTGTACAGCAATATGCTGAAAGCTTTGGATATGGTGTCGTTAGAGAATTGGTTGGACATGGTGTAGGTGAGAATTTACATGAAAGTCCTGAAGTTCCTAATCACGGAAGAAGAGGGAAGGGGGTTATGCTTAAAGAAGGATTAGTTATTGCAATTGAACCAATGATTAATATGGGAACTAAGCGTATTTTGCAACACAATGATGGATGGACAATAACAACTTTTGATAATAAACCATCTGCACATTTTGAACATACAATTGTTGTTCGAAAAGGAAAAGCAGAGATTTTATCAAGTTTTGAAGAAATAGAAAAAAAGATAAATGGCTAAACAAGCTAATATAGAGTTAGATGGAACGATAACACAAGCATTGTCAAATGCTATGTTTCGTGTTGAATTAGAAAATGGACATGAGATTGTTGCTCATATATCAGGTAAGATGAGAAAGTTTTATATCAAATTATTACCAGGTGATAAGGTTAAAATGGAAATGTCACCATACGATTTAACAAAAGGAAGAATAACATATAGGTACTAATAAAATAAAAAGAAATGAAAGTACGAGCATCAGTAAAAAAAAGAAGTGAAGATTGCCAAATCGTCAAAAGAAAAGGACGAGTTTATGTAATCAATAAGAAGAACCCAAGGTATAAACAAAGACAAGGTTAATAATGGCAAGAATTAAAGGTATTGATTTACCTAAAAACAAAAGAGGAGTTATTGGATTAACTTATATTTACGGAATTGGCCCATCTTTTTCAGTGTCAATTTTGGATGAAGCAAATATTTCTCATGATATTAAAGTTCAAGATTGGACAGATGAGCAAACAAATGCGATCAGAACAATTATTGGAGATAGATTTACTGTTGAGGGAGAGTTAAGAGCTGAAACCAAAATGAACATTAAGCGATTAATGGACATTGGGTGTTACAGAGGAATTCGTCACAGAATGGGTCTGCCTTTAAGAGGACAAAGAACAAAAAACAATTCTAGAACCAGAAAAGGGAAAAGAAAAACTGTTGCTAATAAAAAGAAATAGTAGATAATTATGGCTAAAACAACCAAAACAACCAAAACAACCAAAAAGAACACAGTAAGAGTTGAAGCTGAAGGGCAAGCCCACATTCAGGCAACTTTTAACAATATTATTATTTCACTTACCAATAAAGCAGGACAAGTTATTTCTTGGTCTTCAGCTGGTAAGATAGGATTTAGAGGTTCAAAAAAGAATACTCCTTATGCCGCACAAATGGCTGCTGAGGATTGTTCAAAAGTAGCTCTTGATAAAGGGTTAAAAAGAGTCAAGGTTTATGTTAAAGGACCTGGTCAAGGTAGAGAATCAGCAATCAGAACGATTCATAATTCTGGTATCATTGTTACTGAGATTGTTGACGTTACTCCATTACCTCACAATGGATGTCGTCCACCGAAAAAGAGAAGAGTTTAATTCATTTATATTAAGATAAAAACATGGCAAGATATACAGGCCCAACATCAAGAATTGCAAGAAGATTTGGAGAACCAATTTTTGGACCAGATAAAGCATTAGCTAAAAAAGCTTACGGACCAGGACAACACGGAAACCAAAGAAGGAGAGGTAAACAATCCGAATATGGTGTGCAATTAATGGAAAAACAAAAAGCTAAGTTTACTTATGGTATTTTAGAGAAACAATTTTCTAATTTATTTAAAGAAGCACTTAGAAGAAAAGGAGTTACTGGTGAAAACTTATTACAAATGTGTGAATTGCGTTTGGATAATGTTGTGTACCGTTTAGGTATTGCACCAACAAGAAGAGCGGCTCGTCAGTTAGTTACTCACAAGCATATTACGGTGAATGGTGAAAATGTAAACATTCCTTCATATGCTTTAAAAGTAGGTGATATTGTTTCAGTACGTGCACGTTCAAAATCTTTAGAAACAATCACTAATTCCATTACTTCTAGCTCTAATGAATCAGAATGGTTACAATGGAATGGAGAAACTCAATTAGGTAAAGTAGTTTCGGCACCTGAAAGACTTCAGATTCCTGAAAACATTAAAGAGCAGTTAATTGTAGAATTATACTCTAAATAAGAATAATCAAAAAATAAAAAATATGCAAATCTTAGATTTTCAAAAGCCAGATGAGGTAGTAATGATTAATGAGGCTGCTAACCAAGGAAACTTTGAGTTTCGACCGTTAGAGCCAGGTTATGGTTTAACTGTAGGGAATGCTTTAAGAAGAGTTTTATTATCTTCTTTAGAAGGGTATGCTATTACATCAATCAAAATTACAGGAGTTGATCATGAATTTTCAACCATTGAAGGTGTTGTACAGGATATTACTGAAATTATCTTGAACCTTAAACAAGTAAGATTTAAGCAACAAATTGAAACTGTTGAGTCAGAAGTTGCAACTTTAAAGGTTAGTAAAACGGATGTAATTACTGCTGCTAATTTGGCAAGTAGTTTATCTAACTTTCAAGTATTGAATCCTGATCAAGTTATTTGTGAATTAGATAAGAAAGTAACATTTGAAATGCAATTTACTATTGCTAAAGGTAGGGGATATGTACCAGCTGAAGCGAATGAAATAGAAGATGCTCCAATAGGAACAATTGCTATTGATTCTATTTTTACGCCAATCAAAAATGTAAATTATAATATTGAGGATTACAGAGTTGGTCAGAAAACCGATTTTGAAAAGTTAAACTTAAATATTACTACTGACGGCTCAATTGATCCAAAACAAGCTTTGACTGAAGCGTCTAAAATCTTAATTCAACACTTTATGTTATTCTCTGATGAAAAAATCAGCTTAGAAGAAGATATAGTGGAAGAGTTTGATGAGGATACTTTACACATGCGTCAGTTATTAAAAACTGAACTTTCAGAGTTTGGTTTATCAGTTAGAGCATTAAACTGCTTAAAAACTGCAGAAGTATTTACATTAGGTGAATTAGTTTCTTTCAAAAAATCTGATATGTTAAAATTCAGAAATTTTGGTAAGAAATCACTTTCAGAATTAGAAGACTTAATAGAGGAAAAAGGATTGACTTTCGGTTTTAACACTGAGAAGTATAATTTAGATAACGAATAAGAAAAATGAGACACGGAAAGAAATTTAACCATTTAAGTAGAAAAGCTGCTCATAGAAAGGCAATGCTTGCTAATATGGCATGTTCATTAATTGAGCACAAAAGAATTAAAACTACTTTAGCGAAAGCAAAAGCATTAAGAGTGTATGTTGAACCTTTGATTACAAAATCAAAAGACGATACTACACATTCAAGAAGAACTGTATTTTCATACTTAAAGCAAAAACAAGCAATTACTGAGTTATTCAGTGATATTGCTACTAAAATTGCTGACAGACCTGGAGGATACACTAGAATCTTGAAATTAAGCAACCGTTTAGGAGATAATGCTCAAATGGCATTTATCGAGTTGGTTGACTATAATGAAGAGTATACTACTGATAAGCCTAAGCGTAAAAAAGCAAGAAGAGCTAAATCTAAGAAAGTTGAGGATGTTGCACCTGCTGTTGAAGAAGCAGTAGTTGTTGAAGAAGCAGTAGTTGTTGAAGATGCTCCAGTAGTAGTTGAAGAAACTCCTGTAGTAACAGAAACTAAAGAAAAGACTAATAACTCTGAAGAAAAAGAAGAAAAAGGAGAGTAGTAAATAACTTCTTTTTAATATTTTAAAAAAGGGTAAAGCTTAGGTTTTATCCTTTTTTTATAAATAAATTTGAGGATGAAATACAATAAGAAAAAACCTGCAGTTTTATTATTAGCAGATGGTACAGTTTTTCACGGAAAGGCTGTTGGTATTGAAGGTGTTGCAACTGGTGAGTTATGTTTTAATACAGGTATGACTGGCTATCAAGAGGTGTTCACTGATCCTTCTTATTTTGGACAGTTGATGATCACTACAAATGCTCATATTGGTAACTATGGAGTGCATAATAATGAAGTTGAATCATCAGACATGAAAATTGCAGGATTGATCTGTAAGAATTTCAATACTGGTTTTTCTCGTGATGGAGGTGATGGTGACTTACAAGATTATTTTATAAAGCAAAATAAAGTTGTAATCTCTGATGTTGATACAAGAGCTGTTGTAAGGCATATTCGTGATAAAGGAGCCATGAATGCAATTATATCTACTGCAACTACTGATATTGCTGAATTGACGAAATTATTGGATAAAGTACCTTCTATGGAAGGATTAGAATTATCATCTTCAGTTTGCACAAAAACGCCTTATTTTTTGGGTGATGAAAATGCAGCTATTAAAGTTGCTGTCTTGGATTTGGGAGTTAAGCGTAATATCTTAACTTGTTTGTCGGATAGAGATTGTTATCTGCAAGTTTTTCCCATGCATACTTCATATGAAGAAATGAAGGCTTGGAATCCTGATGGTTTCTTTTTGTCAAACGGACCTGGAGACCCTTCAGCAATGCCAAGTGTAATTGAAGAAGTTAAAAAAATTACGGCTGATGGAAAATCTGTTTTTGGAATTTGTTTAGGACATCAAGCATTGGCACTTTCAGAAGGAATATCTACATACAAAATGCACAATGGACATAGAGGAATAAATCATCCTGTGTTAAATTTAAGTACTAAAAAAGCAGAGGTTACTTCTCAGAACCATGGTTTTGGAATTTCTGAAGAGGACATAAAGAATAACCCTAATATTGAAGTAACTCATGTTAACTTAAATGACGATACTATTGAGGGAATCAAATTGAAAAATAAGAATTGTTTTTCAGTACAGTATCACCCAGAATCATCACCAGGACCTCATGATTCAAGATACTTATTTGATGAATTTATAACTAATATTAAAAGCTATAAAAACTAATATAATGGGAAGAATAGTAGATATACATGCACGTCAAATTTTAGATTCTAGAGGAAATCCTACGGTTGAAGCAGAGGTGTTAACTGAAAATGGAGTGATGGGGAGGGCATCTGTTCCTTCAGGTGCTTCAACAGGAAAACATGAGGCTGTTGAGTTAAGAGATGGCGATAAAGGAACTTATTTAGGGATGGGGGTTTTAAAAGCAGTACAGAATATTAAAACAGCTATTAATGAAGAATTAAAAGGTGTTTATGTTTCTGAGCAGGCATTGATTGATCAGAAGATGATTGATTTGGATGGTACGCCAAATAAAGCTAATTTAGGAGCGAATGCTATGCTAGCTGTTTCTTTGGCCTGTGCTAAAGCTGCTGCTGAAGAAAGCGGACAAACTCTTTATAAGTATATTGGAGGGGTAAATGCTAGAGAGTTACCTATTCCAATGATGAATATTTTAAATGGTGGTTCGCATGCTGATAATAGTATCGACTTTCAGGAGTTTATGGTAATGCCAGTTGGTGCTACTTCATTTGCTGAAGCATTGCAAATGGGAACAGAAGTATTTCATCATTTAAAAGCTGAATTACAAGCCCAAGGACATTCTACAAATGTAGGAGATGAAGGTGGTTTTGCACCTAACTTAGGTTCTAATGAAGAAGCAATTCAAGTTGTAATAAAAGCAATTGAATCTGCGGGATATACGCCAGGATTGGATATGTATATTGCTATAGATGCTGCGGCATCAGAATTTTATAATGCGGATGAAAATGTATACCATTTTCATCAGTCGACAGGAGAGAAGTTAACCCCAGAAGAAATGGTAAATTTTTGGGCAGATTGGTCAGAAAAATATCCAATTTTATCTATTGAAGATGGTTTAGATGAAGATGATTGGGAAGGATGGAAAAGTTTAACCGATAAAATTGGAAATAAAGTTCAATTAGTTGGTGACGATTTATTTGTAACAAATGTGGATCGTCTATCTAGAGGAATTGAAAATAATATTGCCAATTCTATTTTAATTAAAGTAAACCAAATTGGAACTTTAACGGAAACGATTAATGCTGTGCAAATGGCACAAAATTCTTCTTATACTTGCGTGATGAGTCACAGATCAGGTGAAACTGAAGATACTACTATTGCTGACTTGGCAGTAGCTTTAAATTGCGGTCAGATTAAAACTGGTTCTGCTTCTCGTTCAGATAGAATGGCTAAATATAATCAACTATTAAGGATTGAGGAAATGTTGGGTGATCAAGCAATTTATAAAGGAAAAGATTTTAAGTTTATTAAAAAATAAACAATTATATTAGCAGGATTAAATAAATAATACAAAATGGGAAAGAAAGCAGAATTACATTATGAAGGGAAAGTATATGAAATCCCAGTTGTTACTGGAACAGAAAATGAAAATGCACTTGATATAAGTAAATTAAGAGGGCAGTCGGGATTAATTACTTTAGATAGAGGATTTAAAAATACAGGTTCTACTGAGAGTGCAATAACTTTCCTAAACGGAGAGGAAGGAATTTTAAGATATAGAGGGTATTCTATTGAAGAGTTAGCTGAAAAATCTTCTTTCTTAGAAGTATCTTTCTTGCTAATTTATGGTGAATTGCCAACTAAAACTGAGTTAGCGAAATTCACTAAAGATATTTCAGAGCATTCATTAGTTCATGAAGACGTAAAATCAATCTTAGATGGTTATCCTTCAAAGGCGCATCCAATGGGAGTTCTTTCTTCATTAGTTTCTGCTTTAACTGCTTTCTATCCAAAATCTTTAGATCCTAACCGTTCGAAAGAACAAATTGATGGTACGATTATTCGTTTTATTGCTAAGCTTCCAACCTTAGCTGCTTGGAGTTTTAAGAATAGAAGGCGTCAGCCAATTATGTATCCTAAAAATAAGTTAAATTATACTTCAAACTTTTTGCACATGATGTTTGGATTGCCTACTCAGGATACTGAGATAAATCCAATTGTAGCGAAAGCGCTTGATAAATTACTAATCTTACATGCAGACCATGAACAAAATTGTTCAGCTTCAACAGTAAGAATTGTAGGTTCTTCCCATGCAAGTTTATACGCATCAGTTTCGGCAGGTATTGCTGCACTTTGGGGGCCATTGCATGGTGGTGCTAATCAAGCAGTAATTGAAATGCTTGAAGAAATTAAAAAAGATGGTGGTGATGTAGAGAAGTATGTTGCTAGAGCAAAAGACAAATCAGATCCATTCCGTTTAATGGGCTTTGGACATAGGGTATATAAAAACTTTGATCCAAGAGCAACTATCATTAAAAAGGCTGCTGATGATGTGTTAAATGAATTAGAAATTCAAGACCCTGTATTGGATATCGCTATGAAATTGGAGAAGGTGGCATTAGAAGATGAATACTTTAAAGAAAGAGGATTATATCCTAATGTTGATTTCTACTCAGGAATTATTTACAGAGCCTTAGGGATTCCTACGGATATGTTTACGGTAATGTTTGCTATTGGTAGATTGCCAGGCTGGATAGCACAATGGAAAGAAATGAGAGAGAATAATGAACCAATTGGAAGGCCAAGACAAGTATATATTGGTGCTACTGAAAGGGGCTATGTTAGTATGGAAAATAGATAATTTACTGTTCAGATATTAGACTAAAAAACTCGGCTATTAGCTGAGTTTTTTTATTTTTGAACTATGGCTTATAAATCCTTACAACAATGTATTTCAAAACTTGATAAGAGAGGAGAACTCCTTAGAATCACTAAAGAAATTGACCCTAATTTGGAAATGGCATCTGTTCATTTGCATGAATTTGCAAAAGCAGGGAAGGCAATTCTTTTTGAAAATATAAAGGGAAGTAAATTTCGAGCGACTTCTAATTTATTTGGAACTTTAAATAGAAGTAAGTTTATGTTTCGTGATACTTTAGAAAAGGTAAAACAGTTGATTGATCTTAAAACTAATCCTTCTGTAGCTTTAAAGAATCCTGCTAAAGCTATTTATGCTGCTTTGCATGCTATTTATGCTATTCCAATTAAGGTTAGGTTTCCAAGTAGTTTTAATGAAATACAAATAGAAGACATTCCTCAAGTAAAATGTTGGAAAGAGGATGGAGGCGCTTTTATTACTTTACCTCAAGTTTATTCGGAAGATGTAGAGAACCCTGGAATAATGAATTCTAATTTAGGAATGTATCGTATTCAACTTTCGGGCAATGATTATTCTACAAATAAAGAAGTGGGAATGCATTATCAAATTCATAGAGGTATTGGTGTACATCAGAAAAATGCTAATCAAAAAGGTGAGCCTTTAAAGGTTTCAATTTTTGTAGGAGGACCACCTGCACATACTTTTGCTGCTGTAATGCCTTTACCAGAGGGAATGTCAGAAATTGCTTTTGCAGGAATATTAGGAGGACGAAATTTTAGGTATGCTAAAAAAGATGGTTATACCATTTCAGCAGATGCTGATTTTGTTATTTGTGGCGAATTACATCCTAATGATGTAAAACCTGAGGGACCTTTTGGGGACCATTTAGGATATTATAGTTTAACACATGATTTTCCAGTTTTGAAAGTGAAAAAGGTGTATGCTAAAGAAAATGCCATTTGGCCTTTTACAGTTGTGGGTCGCCCTCCCCAAGAAGATTCTCAGTTTGGAGCTCTAATACATGCAATTACTGGAAAAGCAATTGAAAAAGAAATTCCGGGACTGAAAGCTGTTAATGCGGTGGATGATGCAGGAGTACATCCTTTGTTATTAGCTGTGGGAAGTGAAAGGTATACTCCTTATAATCCCACCAAAATCCCACAAGAATTATTGACTATCGCCAATCATATTTTAGGAACAGGACAAATGTCCTTAGCAAAATATGTATTTATTTGTGATCAAGAAAATGCACCTGATGTAAATGATGAAAAGGCATATTTTACACATTTTCTAGAAAGAGTAAATTGGAAAAGAGATTTGCATTTTCAGACCAAAACTACTATCGATACTTTGGACTATAGTGGAGATGCACTGAATGAAGGTTCAAAAGTTGTTGTAGCTGCTGCTGGAGAAATAAAAAGAACTTTGTCTGAAAAATCTCCAAATCTTGATTTGCCAAATGAGTTTTCTAATCCTCAGTTAGTGAGTAATGGAAACTTAGTTGTAGAAGGAAAAGGTGAAATAAAAGATTTGATTTTCAGTTTAGAAAAGCAGAATTTATCAGGAATAGCACTTATCACTTTAGTGGATGATGCTAGTTTTGCAAGTGAAAATTTTTCTAATTGGATATGGGTAACTTTTACTCGTTCCAATCCTGCATCAGATATATATGGCTTAAATGCAGAATATAAGAATAAACACTTTTCTTGTACTGTTCCAATTATTGATGCTAGAATAAAAGTGCATCATGCTCCTGTTTTGGAGAGGTAGTTGTTAAAAGTCAATCCCAAAGTGGATGCCTCCCATATAATGTGCTCCATTTTCCTCAATTCCTAATTCTACTACAGGACCAATATGAATTTTTCCTACTTCAAATTCATAACCAGCTTCAATATGTCGTGCAAATTCAAATACATTTTTAGTGCCTTCTTTTCGTAATAAAAGTCCAGGTGCAACTGCTATTATAAGTCCTTTGTAAATTCTGTATTGAAAAACTGCAGACAGTGTATAATGTTTGTGCTCATCAAGTATAGTTTCTAAACCGACTCCAACTCCAAATTTATTGCTTTCACCAATTCCTTTAATATAATGTAAATGAATTCCTGGAGTAATTTCATCTTCTGCTGGAATTGGTACAATGCCTACTGCTATACTAATTTCATTTTTATGATGATGATTATGACCCTCATGTATTTTGTTTTGTGCGTATCCAGTAATAGAAAATAACGTTTTTTGATGAAGATTAAATTGGTTAATGTTTTTTTCATGTTTTCTCTTTATTTAAGTAGGATTATTTTTTTTTGCAAAGGTAATTACTCAATCACTCCAAACTTTATATTTCCAATAGTTTTTTCTCTATCATAAATCTGTAAAAGGTATAATCCATTTTTCATTACTATTTCTGCTTAAAATCCTTCCACTGTTTTTTATTCTTGTTTCTAGCTGCTATTTTATATTCTGGTCCAGCTTCAAATCCTTTTGGTAAATCCAATTTTGGCACTTCTTTTTCAATTAGTTTTTCAATATCCAAAAAGTTCCTGATTTGTCTTTGGTTAATGAATGTAATAGCTTCTCCCGTTCTATCTGCTCTGGCAGTACGCCCAATTCTATGTACATAATCCTCTGCATCATGAGGTACTTCATAGTTAATTACCAATCCAATTTCTTTAATATCGATTCCTCTGGACAAAATATCGGTAGCTACTAAAATTCTAATTTTTTTATTCTTAAAGTCGCGTATAGTGTCTTCTCTTTGGTGCTGATCCAATCCTGAGTGCATATCACTTGCACGCATTCCTGCTTTGTTAAGGGTTTGTTTTATCTCTTTTACGCTTTTTATACTAGATGCAAAAATAAGAACATGACTTAAATCTTTTCCTTTTTCTCTAAGTATCTCTCTTACCAATTTCACTTTTTGGTTATCATTAACCATGTAGGCAGATTGCGTAATTCCTTCCGCGGGTTTTGATATCGCTAAACTTATACTTTCAGGTTCTTTTAGTAAAGTATTTGCCAGAGTCCTAATTTTTGGTGGCATAGTTGCTGAAAACAATAAGTTTTGTCTTTTTTCTGGCAGTCGTTTTGCAATGGTCATTATGTCATCATAAAAGCCCATATCTAACATTCTGTCAGCTTCATCAAGTATGAAGTGTTCTACTCCTGAAGTATCAAAATAATTAAATTTCAAGTGTGCCATTAGCCTTCCTGGAGTACAAATTATAATATCAGTTCCGTTTACTAAGGCTTGTTTCTGATTTTCAAATTCTGTTCCTGTCCCTCCTCCATAAATTGGGTAGGAGGATGAGTTTGTAAAGTAAGAAAATCCTTCTATTTGCATGTCAATCTGCTTTGCTAACTCTCTCGTAGGCGCAACAATGATTGCTTTTACTTTATTAGTTTGCTTTAATTTTGAGAGTTTATCTAGAATAGGTAAAACAAAAGCAGCTGTTTTTCCTGTTCCTGTTTGTGCACAGGCAATTAAATCTTTTCCGTTTTGTATTATGGGTATTGCTTGTTCTTGTATGGGTGTTGCTTCTTCAAATCCCATAATGTCAAGCCCTTCTTGAAGTTCGTTTCCGAACTTAAATGTCTTAAAATTCATGTTGTAAAGATACTAAAAGCTTTACTCTAAAATGAATTTCAGAATTCTGATTTTAAATTCAGTAAATGGAGTGTATTTTACATTGGGTTCAAACAAAAATGATTTATGTAAAATACTTTTATAATGGGTGAAAGTGTCAAAACCTGCTTTGGAATGATAGTTCCCTATCCCGCTTGCACCTACACCACCAAAAGGTAAATTAGGGTTAGAAAGGTGAACCAAGGATTCATTAACAGCACCTCCACCAAAAGAAATTTCGTGCAGTATTTTTTGGATTATTTTTTTGCTTTTACTATAAACATATAAGGCAAGTGGTTTTTCTCTTTCCTTTACTTTTGAAATTACTTTATCCAAATTTTCAAAGGAAATGACAGGAAGTAATGGTCCGAAAATTTCATCTTTCATTATAGGGTCCTCAAAGCTAATATTCTGTAAAAGGGTAGGGCGTATTATTCTTTCAGATGCGTTTTGTTCTCCTCCAAAATAGATTTTATCTTTTGAAATAAGATTGCTTAATCTTTCGAAATGTGCTTCATTAATAATTTGTACATAATTTTCATTTATGGTATTATTAACAGGATAAGCACTTTCTATTTCTGATTTTAGAGCTGCTAATAATTGTTGTTCTATTTCTTTTTCTACTAACAAATAATCGGGGGCAATGCAAGTCTGTCCTGCATTTAAAAACTTGGCCCAAACAATTCTTTTTGCGGTGAGTTTTATGTCGCAATCTTTAAAAATAAAAGTCGGACTTTTCCCTCCTAGTTCCAAAGTGACTGGAGTTAAATTTTCGGCTGCTGCTTTATAAACGATTCTTCCTACATTAGTACTTCCAGTAAAGAATATTTTATCCCATTTTTGTTGTAATAATTCTGTTGTAGTTTCTACTGATCCTTCCAGTACAGTAAAATGGTTTGCGTCAAAATTAGTGTTGATAATTTTTGCTAATATCCTACTTGTATTATTCGGAATTTCAGAAGGTTTTAACACCACAGTATTTCCTGCTGCTATTGCCGAAATAACAGGAATAAGTGCAATTTGATAAGGGTAGTTCCAAGCAGAAATTACTAAAACGGTTCCCAATGGTTCTGGGATAATATAACTTTTAGCAGGGAAATTTGCAAGGTTGGTTCTTACTCTTTTTTGCTTACTCCATCTTTTAAGGTTTTTAATGGCATCATTTAGCTCATTATAAATAAGAGCAATTTCAGCTATATAAGTTTCAAATTTTGATTTTTTAAAATCAGCATAAATAGCTTTGTACAATTCGGTTTCATTTTCCTGAATAACTCCTTTTAGTTTTTTTAAGGTGTTAATTCTTAAAGCTACATCTTTTGTGGAATTTGAATTGAAGAATTTTTTTTGCTGATTTACGATTTTCGGTATATCCATTTTTCAAAGATAAGCTAATTATTTACGACCTTTAAAATCTTTCATAGTTTTATAGATTCCCATAACGCTTCCTGCAAACCAATCAAACACATCTACCGACATAAAGGCTTGACCGAAACGAGTAAAACGATAAATCCACCCTGGAATACTGATAATTTTTTTGTTCTTTTCTATTGCTTTAATAATAGTAAGTGCAGCTGCTTCTGCCTCCAAAATCGGTATGCGGGATTTTACCCCATCAAACATTCCTGTATTGATATAGTAGGGGAGGATAGTAGTGATTTTAATGTCTTTTTTTAATTGTTTCATTTCCAAACGCAAACTATCGGACCATGCAAAAATTGCCCATTTACTTGCTGCATAAACTGACATTTTAGGATTTGAAACTAAACTAGCTGAAGATGCAATATTGCAAATATGTCCAGTATTTTCTTCCATCATATTTTTTAAAAACTGATTGCAAATATGCATAGGAGCGGAGCTATTAATACTTAAAGTTTTTTCAATTTCTTCTGCACTGTGCTCGTGAAAATACTTCCCTACAACTATCCCTGCATTATTAATGAGGATATCAATATTCCCATGTTCTTTTATGAGTTGTTGTGCCGCTTCTTCTATTGCTTCCAGCTTAGAAACATCCACTACATTAGCAGCAATATCTCCTAAAGGACTTAACTCTTTTAAGGTACTTTCTATGTTTACAGTATTAATATCCCAAATGATAACTTTTGCTTTACGCGTTAAGGATAAACGACTCATAATTTTACCAATTCCAGAGGCTCCTCCTGTAATAAGTATGGTTTTGTTCTTTAATTCAGACATTTGCTAAAGATAGTAAATAGAAAAAGAAACCCCCAACAAAATGCTGAGGGTTTCTAAAGTGTGTTTAATTAATGCTTAAAAACAATACTTATTTTCTTCAATCATTTTTGATGCTATCACTCTTCTCATCTCTTTTGGGTTAATGGTATATCCTTTTGTGAATCGTTTTAATCCCATTAACAACATTCTTTGTTCGTCTCCTTCTGCAAAAGATAATATCACCTCTTCTCCTGATTGGTTACAGTTTTTAATGGCTTGATATAAGAATAATTTACTCATTGTAATTTGATGTTCTGTAGTTTCTTCTCCATTCTTAGTGGCTAGTTTTTCTGCTCTTAAAATTGTAGATTCTGCAGTATAAACCTCTATTACCATATCTGCCAAGTTCATCAATACTTCTTGTTCTCTTTCAATTGTCATAGCAAAATGTTGTGCTGCTTTTCCTGCACACATTAATATTGCTTTTTTCAATTTTTTAACATGTTCCTTTTCAACTGCAAAAAGTATACTGTCATCTGGTTTGTCAAATGAAGGAATACTCATTAAATCTGAAGCAACTTTCATTGCTGGAGTCATAATGTCTAACTCTCCTTTCATTGCTTTTTTAAGTATCATTCCCACCAATAACATTCTATTGATTTCATTTGTTCCTTCATAGATTCGGGCAATTCTTGCATCACGGTATGCTGCTTCCATAGGTGTATCTGCCGAATATCCCATTCCTCCATAAATCTGGATTCCTTCATCCGAACAGAATTGTATCGTTTCTGAACCTAACACTTTTACGATTGAACATTCAATAGCATATTCTTCTATTCCTTTAAGGTGAGCTTGTTGATGATCTACTCCTTCTGCTTCTAATCTTTGGATGTTTTTTTCAATTTCTGCACCTGCACGGTAAGTTGCCGATTCAACTGCAAAAGTTTTAACTGCCATATCTGCTAATTTGTGCTTTATCGCTCCAAATTTAGAGATAGGAATTCCGAACTGAATACGCTCATTAGAATAGTTAGTAGAAAGGCTAATCACTCTTCTACAAGCATCCAATACTGCTGCTGAAAGTTTAATTCTACCCACATTTAGTGCATTCATTGCAATTTTAAATCCATTTTCTCTACCTCCTAAAAGGCTTTCAATAGGAACTTTTACATCATTAAAAAATACTTGACGAGTAGAGGAGGAGTTCAGTCCTAATTTATTTTCTTCCTCTCCTAAGGTAATACCTTCCATTCCTTTTTCTAGAATGAAACCAGTAATATTTTTATCATCTTCAATTCTGGCAAATACTATGAATACATCTGCAAATCCTGCATTCGAAATCCACATTTTTTGTCCTGTAATAAGGTAGTGTTTTCCATCTTCAGTAAGTACCGCTTTTGTTTTACCTGAGTTTGCATCCGAACCTGCTCCTGGTTCTGTTAAACAATAACATCCCATCCATTCTCCAGAGGCTAATTTAGGTAAGTATTTTTCTCTTTGCGCATCATCACCATAAAGTAAAATTGGTAAAGTTCCAATTCCTGTATGTGCACCAAATGCAGTTGAAAATGATCCGTTTGCTCCTGATATTTTATCGCAAATAAGTACGGAAGTATTGAATGGCATACCCATTCCTCCATATTCTGCAGGCACACTAATCCCTAAAAGGCCTAGCTCTCCTGCTTTTTTCATGCAGTCCTCTGTTAGTTTATAGTCTTTCTTTTCAAATCTTTCTCTATGCGGATCTAACTCTTTTTCTACAAACTCTTTCGTTGCAGATGCCATCATCAATTGATCTTCTCCAAACTCTTCTGGAATAAAAATGTCTTTTGCTTCTTGGTCTTTAATTAAAAACTCGCCTCCTTTTATCATTGTTTTATTTTTTTGTTTCTATTTTATGAATTGCTTTTATTGTTTTTAACATAGAGTCAGGAGTTACCGAAATGGTATCGATTCCTTCTTCTACTAAAAACTGTGCGAAATCTGGATAATCTGATGGACCTTGTCCGCAAATCCCAACTTTTGTTTTTGTCTTTTTTGCTACTTTTATTAGGTTAGAAATAGAGCGTTTTACTGCCGGATTTCTTTCATCATAAATATGGGCTACTAAAGATGAATCTCTGTCTAATCCTAAAGTAAGTTGCGTTAAATCGTTCGAACCGATTGAGAACCCATCAATGAGTTCAGAAAATTCTTCTGCCATCAAAATATTAGATGGTAATTCTGCCATTAAATATACTTGTAGTCCGTCTTTACCTCTTTCTAAACCGTACTTTTTCATCACTTTATAGACCTTGAGTAACTCTTCAACTGTTCTGCAAAAAGGAATCATAATGGTAACATTGTCCAATCCCATTTTTTCTCTTACTCTTTTTAGGGCTTTACATTCCATCCCGAAAGCATATTCGTATTGCTCGGAATAATAACGAGAAGCCCCTCTCCATCCAATCATTGGATTTTCTTCAGTTGGCTCAAAATAACTTCCACCTAAAAGGTTGTAATATTCGTTCGATTTAAAATCGGACATCCTTACAATGGCTTGTTTTGGGTAGAATGCTGATGCAATTTTTGCCACTCCATAGGATAGTCGTTTGATGAAAAAAGTTTCTTCATCTTTAAATCCTCTTATTAGTACTCTTATTTTTTCTGATAATTCTTTATCCTCTAATTCTTTGTGTTTTAAAAGTGCTAAAGGGTGTGCTTGTATATAGTTGTTAATGATAAATTCCTCTCTTGCCAATCCTACTCCTGCATTAGGTATTTGCGCAAATTTAAAGGCTAAATCAGGTGAGGCTACATTCAACATGATTGGAGTTTTGGTTTGCGGTAAATTATCCAGTTTTGTCTTTTTCAATTTGAAAGGAACAATTCCTTCATATACTTTTCCAACATCTCCTTCTGCACAACTTACTGTAAATTCCTCTCCGTTAAAAAGGACTTCCGTTCCGTTTTCAGTACCAACAATTGCAGGTACTCCCATCTCACGAGCAACAATTGCTGCATGGCAAGTCCTTCCTCCTTTATTGGTGATAATTGCAGATGCTTTTTTCATAATTGGTTCCCAATCCGGATCTGTCATTTCAGTAACTAAAATATCTCCTTCCTGAAAGTCAGCACCATCAAAAGTTCCATCTCTCCCATCAAGGGAATACATTTTCTGTACTTTTCCTTGTCCTATTTTATCTCCTACAGCAATTCCTGTTAATCTAATTGCTGCATTTTCAGTATTATCAATTCTATATTCTACTAAATCATTGTCCTTTTTTCTGGAATGAATTGTTTCAGGACGAGCTTGTACGATAAATAATTCTCCTGTAAGTCCGTCCACTGCCCATTCAGTGTCCATTGGGCACCAATGCCCTTTTAGTTTAGTGTAATAATCCTCAATAATACATACCCATTTAGCTAATAGAAGGGCTTGTTTGTCTGAAATACAAAATTGGTCTTGTTGAGTGTTTCCTACATGAACAGTTTTCACCAATTGTCCTGGGTCAGTAGAATAAATCATTTTATTCTCTTTTTTCCCCATCTTCTTTTCGATAATAGATTCAAAACCATTTTTTAATGTTGGTTTAAAAATCAAAAACTCATCTGGAGAAACCGTTCCTTGTACTACACTTTCACCTAGTCCGTAAGATCCATTAATTAAAACCACATCTTTAAAACCACTTTCTGTATCTAAAGAAAAAGCAACACCTGCAGATGCTAAATCAGAACGAACCATTTTTTGAACACAAACTGAAAGACCAACATCAAAATGATCAAAACCAAAATTATCTCGGTAGGAGATAGCTCTATCTGTAAATAGTGATGCAAAACAATTCCTTACAGAAGTTAGGATTTGTTCAGGTCCTCTTACATTTAAATAGGTTTCTTGTTGTCCTGCAAAGGATGCATCAGGTAAATCTTCTGCTGTTGCTGATGAACGAACCGCAACATCTGTAATGTCTGAACCGTATTCCTGAGAAAGTTGCCTATAGCGTTTCTGAATTTCTAATTTCAAATCTTCTGGCCATTGTCCATTTCTGATGATTTCTCTAATTTCTAATCCTGTTTTTCTTAAGGAAACTAAATCATCTTTCTTCATCCCATTAATAAGAGAACGAATAGTGCTATCCAATTTATTAAACCGAATAAATTCCCAATAGGCATCAACAGTAAGCGCGAACCCTCCAGGAATATTTACTCCTAAGCCTTTTAAATTCTGAATCATTTCTCCTAAGGAAGCGTTTTTACCTCCTACTAATTCAAGATCGCTTAATTCTACTTCTGACAAATCAACAATATAACTGTGTGTTCCTTCTTTATTTCTATTTGCCTTTTTTTTCTTTGGAGTAGTGTATTCCTTTACCTGTCGGTATTCGTTTAAGGATCTTTTTTTGGTCATGATTTAAGTGGTTTTTGGTTTTGGTTGTTAGGTTTTTTTTAAAGAATTTCAAATACTCCGGCTGCACCTTGTCCTGCTCCTACACACATGGTAACCATTCCGTATTTTTGATTTCTTCTTTTCATTTCGTTTATCAACTGAACTGTTAGTTTTCCTCCCGTGCAACCTAGTGGATGTCCTAAAGCAATTGCTCCTCCATTTACATTTACAATTTCTGGGTTTAATCCTAACTCACGAATAACCGCTAAGGATTGTGAAGCAAAGGCTTCATTCAATTCAAATTGCTCAATATCTTCTAGTTTTAATCCTGCTTTTTCTAATGCCATTGGTATTGCTTCTACAGGTCCAATTCCCATGTGTTTTGGTTCCACTCCTGCTACCGAATAACTCAATAGTTTTGCAATTGGTTTTACACCTAATTCGTTCACCATTTTTTCTGACATTAACAAAACAAAGGCTGCACCATCAGAAGTTTGTGATGCATTTGCTGCCGTTACTGTTCCTTCTTGTGCAAATACAGTTCTTAACTTTCCTAATGCTTCAGCAGAACCTCCTTTTCTTGGTCCTTCATCAGTATCTACAATGTATTCTCTTTCTTGTCTCTTTTCGTTTTTGTCAAGGTAAGTTTCTTTTACAGTAATGGGTACAATCCCACTTTTAAAATATCCCTTTTCAATAGCGTTTAATGCTTTTTGGTGAGAGTTAAAAGCGAATTCATCTTGGTCTTTTCTGTTAATATTCCATTTGTTGGCAACTGCTTCTGCAGTAAGGCCCATGTTCCAGTACCAGTCCGAATTATTTTTTGCGACATCATAATTTGGTATAATTCTCCATCCTCCAAATGGGATAGGGGACATGCATTCCACTCCACCAGCAATGATACAATCGGCCATCCCACTTTGTATTTTTGCATTTGCAATGGCAATGGTTTCTAGACCTGAGGAACAATATCTATTTACGGTCATTCCGGGTACTTTTATGGTATCTAATCCCATTAAGGAAATCATACGCCCAATGTTTAAACCTTGCTCTGCCTCAGGAGTTGCGTTTCCACAAATTACATCATCAATTCTATCATTGTCTAATTCAGGAACTGATGCTACTAAATGTTTAATTACATCTGCAGCCAAATCATCAGGGCGAGTGAATTTAAAAACTCCTTTTCCTGATTTCCCTACTGCTGATCGGTATCCTGCTACTATATATGCTGTATTCATAATTTTAATTTCTTAATGGTTTTCC
>JACNFT010000089.1 GCA_014384505.1 Cryomorphaceae bacterium
CCTGATAGGTTTTGTATAATACCCTGAAATATCAGCAGCTATTGATTGTCCTGCAACTGTAGGGATTCCTCCTGCTGATTGCCCTCCTGTCAAATTAGAATAAATATATCTTCCAGAAATAGCCAAAGAAAAATTATCTGAAAGTTTACGAGAATAGGAAGTTCCTAAAGCAAACTCACTTGGTTTATATTGCCCAATCGTAGTTCCCAAAATATCAGTAAAAGTAATATCTCCTAAGGAAAAATATCGTAATTCCAGACCAATAGCTTCATTATCATTTAATTTTCGGTAACCCGCTAAATACGATAAGTTAATATCTGGAACAAGTGCTCTAAGCCATGGCACATAAGACATAGAAAAACCCATATCATCTTCAACAAAAGCCAATTTTGCAGGATTCCAATGTATTGAATTTGCATCCGGAGTAGTAGCCACACCAACATCACCCATAGCTCCTGCTTTTGAATCAGGTGAAATTAGTAAAAATGGAACAGCAGTTGTAATTGTATTTAAACCTCCTGTTAAATCATCATAAGATGGATCCTGAGCAAAAACATTAAAGACTACAGATAGTGCACAAATTATTCCTATTATTTTCTTCATTTCTTAAATTTAGTTTGCAAATATACTTTTTTTTTATGTGGACTTGAACGAATCTATTAGGGTAATAGTATAATCCTTATGGATTTTGATGTGAAATCCCCATCTGAACTACTCACTCCTAATTTTGCAATATACATTCCTGCACTTAATTTTCCGCCATATTCATCATCTCCATCCCATTTAATCGGACCAATTCTATACCCATTATCACTATAACTTTCTTCCTGCTTTTTAACTAAAGTTCCTGTTATAGAATAAATCTCTAGAATTACATCCAGATTCTGGTTCGGTTTATTGTGTTGAAAATATATATCAGTAGAATTTGAAAAAGGATTAGGATAAGTATTATAATCAGAAATTGTAAATTCGTTCACATTAGAAACAACAAAAGTAATTGTCGCATCAGAAGAATTATTAAATACATCCCAAACCTTAAGCGTTAAGGTATGCTCCCCTTTTGCCAAATTATAGAATGGAAAACTAATGACGCCTCTAGTATAATCATCCTTATTTGCTTCATAAAAATCATTCAACACATAAGGATTTGCAGTATTCCCATCCAAAACAGCAGTGATATCATGACCAATACCGTTTCCCACAGTGTTAATTCCACTAAAATCAAAAATATCCGCCAATAAAACAGGATTCTCATCTGTTATACCTCCATCAGAGAAATTTCTTGTGTTCATGTACATCTTTAATTCTGCAGCTTCATAGTCATAAGTAATATCAGCAGCAGTACCTCCAATAACAAAACCCTCATCACTTCCAGCTGCATCTACTGGATCTTGATCATCAGAAACAGCATAATATGAAACTTTTCCTGCACCATAATTGTAAGCAATATCCTTTGGCACTACAAATGAAAAAGAAAAATTACCTTCAACAACTGAAGCAGCACCTTTATATAGTATATTATTTTGATCACGATATGGCATTGGTGTGCAAGATTCCTGGCCTAAAGTAGTTCTTATAATTTCTTTATCATAAACAGTGGGATATACAGTCCCATTAAAATCAGTAAGCACTCCATTTTCACCAATAACTTCACCCGTAATAGTTACTTCACCTAGTGCTTTTAG
Source organism: Cryomorphaceae bacterium (assembly GCA_014384505.1). Classification (GTDB taxonomy): domain Bacteria; phylum Bacteroidota; class Bacteroidia; order Flavobacteriales; family BACL11; genus UWMA-0277. The sequence continues at coordinate 1,686 of JACNFT010000089.1, forward strand.
CGTATCTAAAACACTTGTGGTTTCTATTTCATATTCAGGATAAGCCAAACAAAGAGCAGGATCGCCTAACAAAGTAAAATTTCTATTATTTACTGAAGTACCACTTAATATTTTGGTTTGCTTAAATACATCTCCTAATCTAGGGAATTTACCATCAATCTTTTCAAATAAGGTTTTGATAAATTTAGTATTTAAATTATAATTTGGAGTAGCAAACACCAATCTAGTTGTACTTAACAAAGCAATTGCACCTCCATTAGGATTTAATAAAACATATTCTCCAGCTGAAGTTTGTTCCGGATTATCAAAATAAGAAAATTTACAAGTAGCTGTCATAAATAAAGGCAATTTATTGCCATTATCCCAAGCATTAATTTGGTCTAACTCTAATATTCTTTCTGCAGTCCAACCTAAAGGCCCTCCATGACCCGTATAATTAATTAATAAGGCTCCTTTATCTACTCTATTATTTATAGCGTGATTAGTCGCTTCACTTCTAGGGCCTCCAGGTGTTGATTCTTGTAAATAATTATCTAAATAAATCTTATTGATATTGATGTTTTTATAATTATCAGCCACAATATTTGCCAAACTATCGGCCTGCCACATATGCGTATTTCCATCCTTTGCATCTCCATCATCAGCAATAAAAGTAATATCATTTCGCCAACTTCCAAATGATTCTTTTACATAATACTGTTCTACTTTATCCACTAACACATTTGCTTGTGAAAGAGTAGAGGCAGGAAACCTTCCAATTCCAATATCGACTAAATCATTATTAAATTCCCCCTCATTATCATCTAACAATCCAAAATAATCATCTGTAACATAAGAAAGTGTTGGATGAGTAGAATTTAGAGATTGATAGGTTGGAATAAAATTTGTATTATCAGCTACTCTATTTTTAGGATCATAGGAGCCATCTCCAAAAAGCAAAACATATTTTAATTTTGAATTTTGTCTTTTATACAAAAATCTTAAAAAATCACGAATAGCACTTACATCTTGTACCCCTGAAGAGAACTCGTTATATATCTGTTGAGGCGTTACAATAACTGAAGAAATATCATCTTTTTCTTGATGAAAATCACCTAAACGTTCAGCAGGAACTAAAAAATTAGGATGAGAAACTATCACATACTCAATATCAATAGGTGTATTGTGTAAATTTTGATTAGCCACTTCACCTACAATAGTTGGAGTTAAGTAAGCACTAGTGTTAAATGCAATATATTCATGCAATTCATTAATAGAATCATTAAAAGAAAGTTCATCAGTATTTATTGATGTTGACATTTCAACCACTGATGTTGGATCCGTTACATCCCAAACATTAATTCCGATATTAGCATTAGAAAGTTCAAAAGAAGCTATTTCATCCCCAAATGATGTTGCATCTCTAAATAACAAAGAATTGCCTGACATTTTTAATTTTCTTCTTGCGTTTATTTCTATATAATTCAACCATGACATTGCTCCATTATCAATTGAGCTGTACTCTATATCTACAGTAAGATTTGATGAAGAAGCTATATACTCAGAAGTCTTTGAAGAAGTTTTAGCATATTCTGTAGCGTAAGTTGAAACAATATTCTGAACTGAAATAGATTGTAAGGGATAAGAATTTACAGCTACTGAGAATACAGAGGGATTTAATGAACGAGCAGCAACAGCTGTTTTTACACTAACGGGGGAGGTTAAATCTAAATTAGGAAAACTAAAATCAAAAGATTGACTATTTTGAGTATCAAATCGTTCTCCAAACCATTCTTTTCCTGAAAGAATTAAATTTTCAAGTTCAAGCTCATGGAAGGAAAACGCATTAAAAGATGTTATCGTTTTAGTAGGATTTTGCAAAGCTTGTTTCTGTTCAATTCTTTTTCCATTTGACTGATTATCAGTTGTTAAAAAGTAATTTACTTCATCAGAAAATAGATGTGTATCATGTTTAAATAAACTTGTTTGAGCATCATATTTCCAAGTATGTGGAGATTGTCCATAAAACAAAATATAATCTCCGTTTTCAAATACTCCATTATTGTTTAAATCATAAATATTTATGGCATTTTCAACTAAATCATTATGCCTAAAATCAGAGTTTAATTTTGGCAACATTCCGCCTCCATTTCCATATAATTTTATACTTGAAATTTGCAAATTATTTACAGCAACACCTAAAGACAGTATACTAGAGTAATCCAACTTATAAATACCTGATTTGTTAGTTGATATTTTAAACCATTTTCCCTCTGACAATACCGAGTTATATTGTCCGAATAAATTAACTGTAATAAGAACGTATAATAAAGTTAAAAATATTTGTTTTTTCATTGCTACAAAGGTATATATCATTTTATAAACAGAGGTAAAACGCAAAAAAAATATAATTATTATACAATTTCTTTATTAGTAAAAGTAGATAATAAATAATTTGTTTATTTTTGTGAAATTGAAATTAAGAAAAAACCCATTTATGTTGAATAAATTTTCCAAGATTTTTATAGCGGTATCTGTTTGCCTTTTCATGAGCAATGAAGCAAGTGCACAAGATCCTGCTTTTAGCCAGTTCTATGCTAATCCATTATATTTAAATCCTGCATTCGCAGGAACAAATGAATGTCCTAGAGTAAATTTAAATTATAGAGACCAGTGGCCTGGAATAGGAAGAACATACATTACTAATTCAGTTTCATACGATCAACATATTAGCGCTATTGGAGGTGGTTTAGGTATATTAGTCGCTCAAGACAGAGCTGGTGCAGGTAACCTTAACACAACACATGTTACCTTACAATATTCATATCGCCTAAAAATTAACAACCAATTTGCAATGAAAGCTGGTTTTGAGGCTTCATATAGAATGATTAAGCTAGACTGGGGTAATCTAACATTTGGAGATATGATTGACAGTAAAAAGGGATTTGTATATAATACACAAGAAGATATTATTAATAATCCTACTACAAAAAGTTTTCCTGATTTTTCAGCAGGTCTTTTAGGATATTCTAAAAATCTCTTTTTTGGTTTTGCAGCTCATCACATCACTCAACCAGATCAAGGTTTTATCAGTAATAGTGAATTACCAACTAAAATTACCGTACATGCAGGAGGAAATATTGTAATCAATGAATATAGTCATAATTCTTTCACTATTTCTCCTAACTTCCTCTACCAAAGTCAAGCGGACTTTCAGCAATTCAATTATGGAATTTACGCAAAAAAAGGACCTGTAGTTGGAGGCCTTTGGGCTCGACATAGTTTAAAAAACATAGACTCATTTATTCTTATGATCGGACTAATCCAAGATTCTTTCAAATTTGGATATAGTTATGACATTACATTAAGTGATCTTAAAAATAGCAACACACTTGGTGCTCACGAATTGTCATTCACACTATATATGCCTTGTCGATCAAAAGGAAAATCCTACAATACAATAAGTTGTCCTCAATTTTAGTTAACATAAAAACAAATTAGTATTTTCAATAAAAAATATGAAAACAAACAAATTAATTTTAGCAATAGGTAGCATTCTGATTTTAGCATCATGCTCAAGAAAGGAATCATCCACTACAGGATGGGAATATAATAACTCAAAGAATGGAGGATATGAAACCAACGAACGTTTTACGGAACAAGTAACTGGTCCTGGACTGACTTTTGTTGAGGGAGGGTCATTCACCATGGGAAGAGTAGAACAGGATGTTATGTATGAATGGGATAATGTTCCAAGAAAACAAACTGTATCTTCTTTTTATTTAGATGTAACAGAGGTAAGAAATATTGATTATTTAGAGTATTTATTTTGGGTAAATCGAGTGTACGGTCAGTCATACCCTGAAGTATATAAAAAAGCATTGCCCGACACTTTGGTTTGGAGAGATAAATTAGGCTATAATGAGCCTTTTGTAAAACAGTACCTAAGGTATCCTGCCTATAAAAACTACCCAGTAGTTGGTGTTAGCTGGCAGCAAGCTACAGATTATTGTGCTTGGAGAACGGATAGAGTAAATGAAAGAATTCTTATTGACAATGGAATTTTGCAAGAAGATATGGAACAAATGGATGATAATGTTTTTACAACTCAAGCATATTTAGCTGGGCAGTATGAAGGGATTATTAGAAGAAATCCAAGAAACTTAACTAATAAAAATTATGGAAGCGGAGAGGAATCAAGAATAATTAAAATGGAAGACGGTCTATTGCTTCCTAACTATAGATTACCAACTGAAGTAGAGTGGGAGTTTGCAGCTCTAGGATATATAGGAAATACCCAAGAAGAAAACACTAACGAAAGAAAATTATATCCTTGGAATGGATCATCATTAAGAAATGGAAATCCTAAAAATCAAGGAGAAATTATGGCTAACTTCAAAAGAGGAAGAGGTGATAATATGGGTGTTGCTGGAAACTTAAATGATAATGCTGATATTACTGCTCCCGTACGCTCATATTGGCCAAATGATTATGGATTGTATAATATGGCTGGTAATGTTTCAGAATGGGTAATGGATGTATACAGACCTATAATAGAACAAACTACCGTATCTGACCACAGAAGCTTTAGAGGAAATGTTTATTTGACTCAAAAAACAGATGATGATGGATTTATTGCTGAAAAAGATAGTTTAGGTAGAATTACTATGGTTCCTGTTGATGTTCAAGGAAATGCTTATAGAAGAAACTACAAGAAATCTGATAATATAAATTATCTTAATGGAGATATAGAATCTCAAATGGGAATTGATTGGAACAATTTTCTTAATGAAAAAGAATCAGTTGATACTGCAAGAGTTCAAATTGACAAATGGAATAGAACTGCATCTAAATATAAAGATGATGCACCTGAAGGAAATAGTAATGAAATGTACGCTTATGGAGAATCATCTTTAATAACCGATAGAACTCGAGTATTCAAAGGAGGTTCTTGGAAAGACAGAGCTTATTGGTTAAATCCTGGTACAAGAAGATTTCTCGACCAAGACCAATCAACTGATGCTATTGGATTTAGATGTGCTATGGATAGATTTGGCGCACCTATAAGTAGGGCTAAAGAAAATCAAAGAAGAGGTGCCGATTACAGTAAAAAAAGAAAATAAAATACATTTATATATTAATAACAGAGCCCCACTAAAAATGGGGTTTTATTTTTTATAATAATATGAATATTAAAGAAATATACGCGCTTTTCCAACAGCACTCTACTGTCTGTACTGATAGTAGAAAAATTACGAATGGCGCTATATTTATTTCTTTGAGAGGAGAAAACTTTAACGGTAATAAATATGCTCTAAAAGCTATTCAAGATGGCTGTTCTTATGCTATAGTTGATGAAAAAGAATACGATATTCATCAAAATACAATTCTTGTTAATAATGCACTAAAAACCCTTCAGGACCTTGCTACGTATCACAGGAATCAACTAAACATTCCTTTAATTGGGATTACAGGGACTAATGGGAAAACAACATCTAAAGAACTTATAAATGCCATTTTAAATAGTGAATTAAGTTGTTATGCAACCAAAGGAAATTTAAACAATCATATTGGCGTTCCTTTAAGTGTTTTGGAAATCAATAAAAAACATGAAATTGCTATAATTGAGATGGGAGCAAACCATCAAAAGGAAATTAAGTTCCTCTGTAATATTGCCCAACCAACCTTTGGAGTAATAACAAATATTGGCTCAGCTCACCTAGAAGGGTTTGGAAATCTACAAGGCGTAATTGATACTAAAAAGGAATTATATGAATTCATTAACTACAATAAAGGTCATTTATTCGTAAACGCTGGAGATGAACTATTACTTAGCCTTTCTAAAGGAATATCACAAATAACATACGGAACATCAGGAGATATTTTTGGGCTAATTACTGACATAACACCATTACTTAGCATAAAATATAATAATGAAATAATTAACAGCCATCTTATTGGAGACTTTCAATTTGACAATATCTTATTAGCCATTTGTATCGGAAACTATTTTAATGTTTCCAACGAGAACATCAAAAAAAGTATTGAGAATTATATCCCCACAAATAATCGTTCACAGCTAGTTAAAACTAAAAAAAATACACTAATACTTGACGCATATAATGCAAACCCATCAAGTATGAAAGCTATGTTAAGTTCATTCGCAAATCAACAATACAAAAATAAACTTTGCATACTTGGCGACATGCTTGAATTAGGCGGAGAATCAAATAAGGAACATCTAGACATCATTAAATTAACAAATCAGCTAGAATTAGACTGCATATTTGTTGGAGAAATATTTCATTCCCTCACAAAGAATAGTTTTAAAAATAAACAAGAGTTAGTAAAACATATACAAGGAAACAATATTCATAAAAGGACAATTCTACTTAAAGGCTCTAGAGGAATTGGTTTAGAACAATTAATTAAAAACCTTTAATTTATTCTGATAAAGCATCCTTAAATAGCTTTCTGAAAACAAAGAAAATTAAAGAAAGAAAACCTCCTAAAAACACCCCTAGTAAACCTAAAACTGTTTTAGATTTTTTTTCAACTTGAAGAGGTAGAATAGGCTTATCAATAATATTAATAATTGGAGTCTGGTTTAATAAAGTAATTTTTGAAAGCTCTAGGTTTTTTACAATCTCCAGATACATAGTATTTAAGACCTCTACTCTTCTCATTAACTGTAACTCTTTTAAGCGACCTGATGCTTTTACAATTCTCTGATTTATGTCTTTTACTTTAGCAAACTCTAATTCTGCTATTTCCAATTCTCCAAAAACAGAATCTGCTCTATTTTGCAAAAAATCCAAAGTATTATTTGCTTGTGCAGTTTGATGAACAATATACATTTTACTCATTTGTTCAATTAAAGCCTCAACAAACTCTTTCGCAAAACCTTCATTTACTGACGTGTAAGACAAATTAATAATATTTGCTTCATCTGAATGTAGCTCAACTACTAATTTATCCTTAATAATACTTCTCCAGACATCTCCACTAACACTGTCATTTTCATATGTCAAGCTACCGTTAAAAGAAACAGGAGTAAGATCCTCATTTTCCTTCCAAGCATCTTTTATCTTATTAATTTCAAGGTAATGTTCAATTAATAAATCCTCCTTACCATCAATCTTGGCATGCTGCATTAAAGTTACTTCAACTACCCCTCTTGACTTTAATAATTCTAAAGTATTATTTTGGCTAAAAGTAGCGCTAGATCCTCCTCCAATATCAAAACCAAACTGACTAGCTAATCCTGACATTGCTCCTAAAGAAGACCCTTTCTTTTCACCTTCAACAACAAAAGTTAATTCTGCATTATATTTAGTTTCTGTGCATATTCCTATTACAATTCCCAATACTAAACAAAAGAAAGAAATTAAAACAATTGTAAACTTTTTCTTCAATAAATAGGTTTTATACTCTGAAAGTTTAATCAGAATATCTTTTAACTGTATTTCATCATTATACTGTTCCATTATTGTTGAGGTGTTACTTTATCAACAAGTAACCAAAGAGTAAGAACTGCTGTCACCTTTAACATTGCGTTTTCAATCTGCTTATTCCAGTCAACAGGATTCTCATTCTTCTTCTTCTCTTGATCTATTTTATTATTAACAATAATAGTGGAACCTTTTTTAATTTTTGGTGATATTGAAAAGAGTCCAAAGTTTATTGCTTTTTTAGCTATTCCATTCGGATATACAACTAACGTATTGCTTTTACTATTCTCCTTGTTAAATCCTCCAGCAAATTTATTCACATAATAATTTGCCCTTCTTCTATTAAAATGAGGTGCGCTAATTGAAGTACCTTTTAAATTCATTAATTCCCCAGTAATATGTACAACATCCAAAGTTTTTGGAACAAGAATACTATCTCCTTCTATCAAAACTAAATTATGTTTTGAATTTCTAGAATTTATTGCTTTTTCTAAATTAAGGTACACCATGTCATAAGCAAATTCTTTGTTCTCTTCACCAAAAATATTTGGTCTATTACTCTCTTTTTCATGCAAATTATTTGAATAAATAAGTGCGAGTTCAGGATCTGATAAAATACTTTCTTTAAGCTCTTTAGAAATAGATAATTTTGGTTTTTCTTCTTTCAAAAATATTTCGAATTTTCTAAACATAGTTACACCATCAAGGTATGCATATCTTGTAAGCCCTCCTGCTCTTTTGATGACTGAAGAAATTTTCTCATCCTTAGATAGGAGTGTATAAGTTCCAGGATATTTAACTTCTCCTGACAACACAATGTTTTTAGCAGCTTCAAAATCAGGATTTTCTCTCACAAAAATTTGATCGAAAGGCTGCAATATAAATTCCTCTGCTTCAGTACTTAACACCAAATCATCACCAATTTTAATTGTTTTCACAACAGCAATTCTTGGCTTTAGTTTATTGGATGAAATATCATAATCCATAATTCTACTTACTTCTACGCGACTTCCTTCAGCTTGCCGTGTTAATCCTCCTGCCTGCAATAAAACATCCTGCAAAGTCATTCCGTCACCAAAATCAAAGCTTCCCGCTTTTCTAACAGCTCCTAAAACTGAGACCAAGAATTCATCATCAAAATCATCAACAGAGAGTACATTTACAATATCATATTCTTGCAATAGGATATTATCAATATGACGATTATCTTCCAGAACTGCTCCTAGATTTATAGCAATATGCGTTTTCGTTCTATCCTTATTCAAACGAATAACATACACCTTATCCATAAATGTCTTTTCAGCAATACATTTAGCTCTTTGAAGTAAATCCAATAAATGTTCTCCTTTAACAAACTCATAATCACCAGAAACACCAACACTACCTTTTACACTAACTACATTAGATAATTTATTAGAAATTGTATTCACAACAACTTCATCCCCATTTTGGACAATTGTAGAATTGATATGATCTTTATGTACATCATTTACTTTTACTGCATTATAATCAATACGCTTTAATGTCAATACATCAGTAAATGCATTTGTAGTATAACCTCCTGCATATTTAATTAACTCTGCGATAGACTCTCCTGTTTTCGCTTCATAAGTATAAGGGCGATTCACAGCACCCTTTACTTCTATAATATGTTTTGCTGGAGGAATAAATAAATAATCTCCATCTTGCATATATATATCTTGCGAACGTGTTGGATTAAATAAGAACTGGTAAACATCTAATGAATCAACTGTTTTTCCATCACGCTTAATATAAATATTACGAACTGAACCTAACTGATTAGGACCATTTGCTGCAATTAAAGCATTAAAAGCTGTATTGATAGCTGGTATTGTGTACGAACCAGGATTATAAACCTCACCAACAATATGCACAGTAATGACTCTAGAATAAGAAAGGGTAACATCAATTTCAGAATTTTTCATATCCAAAAATGAACCAAATTTACTCTCAAGCAATGAACGCATTTTTTTAAAAGTCAAACCCTTCACATAGATTCTACCATAAGAACTAGGTGTGATATATCCCCTCTGATCTACTAACAAATTTTCAGAAAACTCAGAGTAACCCCATACAGAAATAGATATTTCATCTCCACTTCCAACTTTGTAATTTTCAGGAGCTTTAGCATCTAATGCTTTTTGATAAAATGAAAGTTTATTATTTCTAAATATATCTTGCCCATAAATTCTTGCTTTAGGATATGATGTAGTATCTATTGCTAAAGTGTCCCCAAAACTTTCATAAAATTTTGAAAGATTAGTGTTACCTCTAATTGTATCTTGAACCTCTTTAGCATATTTACCTTTACTAAATTTATAATCCATTGCCTCAGAAATTTCAGAATTTGAAAGTCCCATTTGTTTTAATACTTGTTCAGATGGAATGTCAGATGGGCGCAAATCCTCAGGGCTTGCATTAGAAGGCAAAAACTTTAAATAGGCAGGATTTATTTTTGATTTATCATAATTAATTTGAGCACTTGAACCCAAGGCTAAACAAACGACTAATGATAATAAGATGAGTTTTTTCATAATTTTTATTTTAAAATAGAACGAGAGATTACAATTCTTTGAATCTCTGAAGTTCCTTCATAAATTTGTGTGATTTTTGCATCACGCATCAAGCGCTCCACATGATATTCCTTTACAAAACCATAGCCACCATGTACTTGCACAGCTTCAACAGTAGTTTTCATGGCTGTTTCAGAAGCAAATACTTTTGCCATTGCCCCAAGCGTATCATAATTTTGTCCAGTATCTTTAAGCCATGCCGCTTTTAAACACAACAATCTTGCGGCCTCAATTTCAGTAGCCATATCTGCTAATTTAAACGCAATGGCTTGGTGCTTATAAATTTCTTTCCCAAACGCTTTTCTTTCTTTAGAATATTGCAAAGCCAATTCATAAGCACCTGATGCTATTCCTAGCGCCTGGGAAGCAATCCCTATTCTACCTCCTGATAAGGTTTTCATAGCAAAAGTAAAGCCAAAACCATCTTCTCCAATTCTATTTTCTTTAGGCACTTTTACATCTGTAAACATTAAGGAGTGAGTATCAGAACCTCTAATTCCTAATTTATTTTCTTTTGAAGCTACTACAAAACCTTCAGCACCTTTTTCAAGAATAAATGCATTGATTCCTTTGTGTTTTTTTTCGACATCTGTTTGAGCAATTACTAAATATACTGAAGCAGTACTTCCATTAGTAATCCAGTTTTTTGTCCCATTTAATAAATAATGATCTCCTTTATCAATTGCAGTTGTACTTTGTGAAGTAGCATCACTACCTGCTTCAGGCTCGGATAAACAGAATGCTCCAATAATCTCACCACTTGCAAGGGGTCTTAAATATTTTTCTTTTTGTGCTTCAGTTCCAAACGTTTCTAAACCCCAACATACTAATGAATTATTTACTGACATAACTACTGAACAAGAAGCGTCTACTTTAGAAATCTCTTCCATTGCCAAAACATAAGAAACAGTATCCATTCCCGCCCCTCCATATTTAGGACTAACCATCATTCCTAAGAAACCAAGTTCTCCTAATTTTTTTATTTGTTCAGTTGGAAAAGTTTGCGTTTCATCTCTTTCAATCACTCCGGGCAATAATTCAGTTTGAGCAAAATCTCTTGCTGCATCCCTAATCATCTTATGTTCTTCCGTCAATTCGAAATTCATTATTTGCTTTTATTAAAATTTACGCAAAAATACATTTTTTAAACTATTTTTGGAAACTGATGACTGAGAAAATAAAATACACCGTTTTAGGTGTTATGTCTGGCACCTCACTAGATGGAATTGACCTTGCTATATGCACTTTTACTAAAAATCAGGAATGGGAATACAAAATTGAAAAATCAAACACTCTAAAATATCCTATTTCTTGGAAATCAAAATTAGCAACTTTACACACTCGAAACAAAGCTATATTAGAACAAACTGATATTCAATTCGGACAATATATTGGAGAAACAATCAATACATTTTTGAATGGTAAGCAAGTGGATTTTATTGCTTCACATGGACACACCATATTTCATCAGCCAGAAAATAACTACACGCTACAAATTGGTTGCGGAAAAACTATTTCTCAAACAACAAAAATAACAACCATTAATGACTTTAGGAGTTTAGATGTTTCCCTTAATGGGCAAGGCGCTCCATTAGTTCCAATTGGTGATTTATTGCTTTTTCCAAAACATAAATATTGTATTAATCTTGGTGGATTTGCTAATATATCTATAAAAAAAAATGAGGAAATTATTGCATTTGATATTTGTCCAGCCAATATAGTGTTAAATGATATTTGCAAAGAATTAGGCATTGAGTACGACTATAATGGTGATATTTCTAGAGAAGGAAAAATTGTTCCAACACTTTTACAGCAACTTAATCAATTAGATTTTTACATAAAGAAAGCTCCAAAATCATTAGGAAGAGAATGGGTTGAAAAACATATTTCTCCAATTCTTAAAAACCATAAACCTGAAGATATGCTTTGTACATTTTGCGAACATATAGCCATTCAAATAGGTAAATTTTTAGCAGATGAATCAGCACTATTCACAGGTGGTGGAGTATTTAATTCCTTTTTAATGGAGAGAATTAGATTCCATTCTAAGGCAAAAATAATTATCCCAAACAAAGAATTAATTGAATTTAAAGAATCCTTGATTTTTGCGTTCCTTGGTGTACTCAGACTAAGAAATGAAGTAAATTGTCTGAAAGCCGTTACTGGTGCCGATAGAGATAATTGTGCTGGGGTTATTCATCAAATCTAAAGCTAAATTTAATACATTTGCAAAAAATATATATCCGAGAAGATGGAAGAATTATTAAAGAAATTTGAAGACAAAAAACCTGAAATAGTTTTTGAGTGGAAAGATGAGAAAACAGATGCTGAAGGTTGGATTGTAATAAACTCATTAAGAGGTGGCGCAGCAGCTGGAGGAACAAGAATGAGAGTTGGTGTCACTAAAGATGAAGTATTGGCACTTGCAAAAACTATGGAAGTTAAGTTTACAGTTGCCGGCCCTCCAATTGGTGGTGGCAAATCAGGCATAAATTTTGACCCTAGCGATCCAAGAAAAAAAGAGGTTTTAAGAAGGTGGTATGCAGCTGCAAAACCATTATTAAAAACATATTACGGTACAGGTGGCGATATGAATGTAGATGAAGTACATGAAGTAATGCCAATGTGTGAGGAGCAAGGAATTTTATTTCCATTAGAGGGAATTGTAAACGGGCATCACAGAAGAGATGAAGAGGGTAAAATGAAAATTATTAACCAACTTAAGGAAGGTGTCCCTTTAGTTGTTAGAGATAAAAGTTTAACACCTAATCCAAATAAAGATTATTCTGTTGGAGATTTAATTACAGGTTATGGTGTGTCAGAAACTATCTTACATTACTACAACATATATGGGGGAGATGTAAAAGGAAAAAGAGTAATCATACAAGGATGGGGGAATGTAGCAGGTGCTGCCGCTTATTATTTAGCACAAGCTGGCGCCATTATTGTAGGAATTATTGATAAAGCTGGAGGAATAGTAAAATCTGAAGGGTATTCTTTTGAAGAAATAAAATCATTGTTAGAAAACCGTTCATCAAACTTTTTAGAAACTGAAAATATGTTGTCTTTTGAAGATGCAAACGAGAAGATATGGAATGTGGGAGCTGAAATATTTGTCCCTGCAGCAGCTTCACGCTTGCTAACTCAAACTCAATTAGATTCTATGATTGAGAATGGACTAGAAGTTATTTCATCAGGAGCGAATGTTCCTTTTGCTGACAAAGAAATATTTTTTGGACCTATTTCAAAAAGTGCTGATGAAAGAGTGAGTGTATTGCCTGATTTTATCGCAAATTGCGGAATGGCAAGAGTTTTTGCTTACTTGATGGAAGATAATGTTGAAATGACTGATAAAGCAATTTTTGCTGACACTTCAAACTGTATTAAAAACGCATTAATAAAATCACACGCTATAAATAATAGTAAAACTCAAATTTCAAAAACTGCTTTTGAAATCGCACTAAAACAATTAGTATAAATAAAACACTATGGAAACAGAATTCTTACTTACAGAAATACTAGGGAACACAGTACGAGATTATAGTTGGTTTTTAGGAGCCGTTCTTTTAGGATTTATTTTTAAAAGATTAATCTCAAAATATTTAAGTCATTTATTATTTAAAGTATTAGGTAAAAAAGGCGGAGAAGTTGGGGTTGAAAAGTTTGATGCTTTACTCACTAAGCCTATCGGTTTTTGCATCATGCTTTCTATCATATATTTAGGAAGTACACACATACAATATCCTGCTTTATGGAACTTAGCTTCAGAAAGTGAAGTAGGATTAAAGATGCTTATCAATAAAGGGTTTTCATTAATTTATATTTACTCTATTTTTAGAATTTTCCTAAGACTTATTGATTATATAGGATTAGTATTGTTAAAAAGAGCTGAAGAGACTGAAAGCAAAATGGATGATCAGCTAATTCCATTTGTTTTAGAAATTATTAAATTTTTTGTTTATGTCTTTGCTGTTTTTATCATCTTAGGCAGTGTGTTAGGTGTGAATATTATTGCCCTCACTACTGGACTTGGAATTGGAGGTCTTGCCCTAGCTATGGCTTCCAAAGAAAGTTTGGAAAACCTTTTAGGTTCTTTCACTATCTTTTTGGACCAACCTTTTACTGTTGGTGATGTTGTAACGGTAGGGCCTATTACTGGAACAGTTGAAAAAGTAGGATTCAGAAGTACCCGTATCAGAACTTTTGACAAAAGCTTAGTTACTCTACCAAACAAAAAAATGATTGATGCAGAACTAGATAATTTAGGGATGCGTCCAGTTAGGAGAGTAAAATTTAATATTGGTTTAACTTACGAAACTGCTCCAGAACAAATAAAAGCAATTGTTACTGATATTCAAGAAATGATTAATCTGCATGAAAAAACAAATCAAGATGGTAGAGTTCGTTTTCAAGAATTTGGATCTAGTTCATTAGATATAATGGTAATGTACTTTGTAGATAGCCCAAATTGGGAGGATTTAATAAATGTTAAAGAAGATGTAAATTATAAAATTATGGAGATTGTAAAAAAACACAATAGTGATTTTGCGTTCCCAAGCACGACAGTTTATCTACAAAAAAACTAGACAATAACAAATATAAAAAACCAAACAGAAAAAATTTATGATAACTACACTTATGATTATTGTATTCGTTTTAGGATACATGGCAATTGCCTTAGAGCATTCAGTTAAAGTTGATAAAGCAGCTTCCGCATTACTTATTGGAGGTATTTGCTGGGCACTTTACGCCTTTTCAGGAGTTGATGCGCACCACATGAACGAACATTTATCACACCATTTAGTAGATATTGCAGAAATTTTATTTTTCCTTTTAGGAGCAATGACTATTGTAGAATTGATTGATGCTCATGAAGGATTTTCAATTATTACAAATAAGATTACTACTAACAAGAAGGTAGCTTTAATGTGGATTTTAAGCATTATCACTTTCTTTTTCTCAGCCGCTTTGGATAACTTAACAACCGCAATTGTTATGTCGGCTTTACTTACCAAACTGATTAAGGACAAAGAAAATTTGTGGATGTTTGCAGGAATGGTAATCCTATCAGCTAATGCAGGTGGTGCTTGGTCCCCAATTGGTGATATTACTACTATAATGCTTTGGATTGGAGGCCAAGTTACAGCAAGTAATATTATTACATCTGTATTTTTACCTTCAGTAGTATGTGCACTTGTACCTTTAATTTATTTAACCTTTAAACTTAAAGGAGAGGTAACAAGACCAGTAAAATTAGAAAGCAAAGAACATTATACTGATCCAACTACATCATTCGAAAGAAATTTAGTGTTTTACTTAGGAGTAGCTGGTTTACTCTTTGTACCTATCTTCAAAACCGTTACTCATTTACCTCCTTATGTAGGAATATTATTATCATTAGGAGTTCTTTGGTTAGTTACTGAAATTTTACACAGAAGTAAAAATCACGAACATAAATCCGCACTATCAGTTATTGGCGTACTTAAAAAAGTAGATGTCCCAACTATCTTTTTCTTCTTAGGAATTTTGTTAGCTGTTGCGGCTCTACAATCAGCTGGGCAATTGGATATTGTCGCTAATTTTTTAAGCAATACATTTAATGGTGATATTTATATCATCAACATGATAATTGGGCTACTTTCTTCCATTGTGGATAATGTGCCATTAGTAGCAGGAGCTATGGGGATGTATGAAATTGCACCAATAGGTGACTTTTCTGTTGATGGTAAATTCTGGGAGTTTTTAGCTTATTGTGCAGGTACAGGAGGATCTGTTTTAATTATTGGTTCAGCTGCAGGAGTTGCGGTTATGGGAATTCTTAAAATTGACTTTATCTGGTACTTGAAAAATATTTCTTTATTAGCATTAATGGGCTATTTAGCTGGAGCAGCTACTTACATCTTAATGCAATAAAACTTAACTTTAGCGTTTACTAATTATGAATTCATTTATATTACAAATCCCATTAACTACTGACAGCTTAAGCTCCCCAGTAATTAGCGAAAAAACTTTATCTGTTATCGACTTAATTACTTCAGGAGGAATTGGAGGAAACTTAGTAATGGGAGCTTTAGGTTTACTTTCTATTTTTGCAGTTTACATTTTAATTGAGCGTTTTTCAGCTATTAGAAAGGCTAGCATTGAGGATGACGCTTTCCTAAAAAGCATTCAGAATTTTGTAGAAGCAAAAGATATTGAAGCTGCAAAAACTTTATGCCGTAATACAGATAGTCCTATTTCAAGAATGATTGAAAAAGGAGTAAACAGAATTAATAAACCCATGACTGATATTTCAGCAGCCATTGAAAATCAAGGTAAGCTTGAAGTATTTAAAATGGAGAATAATTTAGCGAACTTAGCTACCATTTCAGGAGCTGCCCCAATGATTGGTTTTTTAGGAACTGTAATCGGAATGATTGTTGCTTTCCATGAAATGGCAAGTGCTGGCGGTAACATTGATGTTGAGATGCTTTCCAAAGGTATTTACACTGCAATGACAACAACAGTAGCTGGTTTGATAGTAGGGATTATCGCCTTTATTGCTTACAACTACTTAGTATCCAAAGTGGATAAAGTAGTGTTTATGCTAGAGGCAAAAACAACTGAATTTTTGGACCTTTTACACCATAACGAATAATGGTATTAAGAAGCAGAAATAAAGTAAGTGCCAATTTTAATATGTCCTCCATGACGGACATAGTTTTTTTATTACTTATCTTTTTCATGCTTACTTCTACCCTAGTAAGCCCTAATGCTCTAAAACTACTTTTACCAAGTAGTAAAGCAAAGACATTAGAAAAACAAACTATTTCTATTTCCATAACTAAGGATATTGATTTTTATATTAATGAAAATAAAGTTACAGCTGCAAGTATTGAGCAAGAACTAAAACTACTCATTAAAAATGAAAAAGAGCCTGCAATCATCTTACATACCGACAAAACAGTTGCTATTGAACATGTCGTAAAAGTTATGGATATTGCCTATAGAAATAAATACAAAATAGTACTAGCAACAACACCTAAATAGTATGACTGCTGCTGAAAAGAAAAGCAAACGTAAAGGAGTTATTGGAACAATTCTAGTTCATGCTTTGCTTATGGTTGCCTTTCTTTTTATGGGATTAAAATACCAAGACCCGCCTCCTGCAGAAGAAGGAATAAGCATTAATTTTGGTTTTAGTGAGGAAGGGTTTGGAGAAGTTGAAGCAGAAAGCACTGAAGAATTAACCGAAATAGTGGAAGAAGAAATTATTGAGCAGCAAATAGAAAGTACAGAAGAAATTATTACCCAATCTTTAGTTGAAACTCCAGTAGTTGAAAAAACAGAAAAAAAGAAAAAGGTTATCAAAAAAGAAGAGCCAAAGGAAGAGGTAATTGAAGAAAAAAAACCTGAAGTAAATAAAAAGGCACTTTACCCTGGAAGTAAAAAAACTAAGACTTCTTCAGAAGGAAATATAGGAGGAGATGGAAACCAAGGATCAATAGATGGCGATCCAAATTCGGAAGCATATGAAGGAGGTGGAATTGGAAAAAACGGAACTGCCTATCAGCTAGGGGGGAGGAAAGTAGAATATAAGGAAAAACCAATATATAACCTACAAATAGAAGGGAAAGTTGTAGTTATAATTACAGTTGACCGACTAGGGAATGTGATTAATGCAATTCCTGGAGCAAAAGGTTCTACAACATTAAATAAACAATTGTTACAAAGAGCTAAAACAGCCGCCCTAAAAACTAAGTTTGATCCAAAACAAACCGCACCGACTAATCAACAAGGAAAAATTATTTACTTCTTTAGTTTAAATTAATGAACTATACTCAAACGCTTGACTATTTATTCGGCCGTTTGCCGATTTATCAAAGAATAGGCGCAGCAGCTTATAAAGCTGATATCGGAAATATAGTTACCGCAACAAAGTATTTAGACAATCCGCATACACAATTTAAAAGCATCCATATTGCGGGTACAAACGGAAAAGGGTCTACCTCCCATATGATTGCCTCTATCCTACAAGAATCAGGAATAAAAGTTGGACTTTACACCTCCCCTCATCTTAAAGATTTTAGAGAAAGAATAAAGATAAATGGAGAAATGATTGCTCAAAAACAGGTGGTGACCTTTGTTAAGGAAAATCTTATATTTTTTGAGAAAATGGAACTCTCATTTTTTGAATTTACAGTCGCAATGGCTTTTGATTATTTTGCCAAACAGAAAGTAGATATTGCTATAATTGAAACCGGTTTAGGTGGCAGGTTAGACAGCACCAACATCATCAATCCTGAGCTATCAATAATTACCAATATAAGTTTGGATCACACCAATCTATTGGGGAATACTATTGAAAAGATTGCAGTGGAGAAAGCGGGTATCATTAAAAATGAAACTCCAGTAATAATCGGTAGAAGACAAAAAGAAACAACCTCTATTTTTAAAAATATTGCCAAAGAAAAAAATGCAAATCTCATTTATGCTAGTACACAAAAGTGCTATGCAAGTGATTTGAAAGGAGAGTATCAGAAAGAGAACATCAATACTGTAATAACAGCCATAAAGCAATTACAAAAACAAGGTTGGGCAATAACTGAGGATGATATTGAGCATGGTTTATTAAAAACAGTAGCTAACACTCAACTATTAGGAAGATGGCAAACCCTAAGTAGCAATCCTCAAATAATATGCGACACAGCACACAATGAGGATGGAATTAAAGAAATAACTAAACAGCTAAGCAACTTAAAATACGAACAGTTACATATTGTTTTTGGCACAGTAAATGATAAAAATTTAGACACCATTCTACCTTATTTACCTAAAAATGCGAAATATTATTTTTGCAATGCAAATATTTTAAGAGCAATGAAAGCAGAAGACCTAAAACAAAAAGCTGATAAACACCAACTTAAAGGAAGGATATTCCCTAGTGTCAAGGAAGCACTTAAGTGCGCAAAAGTTAATGCCAATCCTAAAGATTTAATCTTTGTTGGAGGCAGTACATTTGTAGTTGCTGAAGTTGTTTAAATAAATTTAAAAAGACTTGCTTGTAATAAGAAATCGTATATATTTGCAATCCAAATTAAGGGCGATTAACTCAGTTGGTTCAGAGTGCCTCCTTTACACGGAGGAAGTCGGGGGTTCGAGTCCCTCATTGCCCACAACCATTAAGTTAAAACCCTTGTTTATCAATGATTTACAAGGGTTTTCTTTTTTATGTTGTCAGATTTGTTGTCGTTTTAGAGCGAATACATAGCTTTATTCCTCTTCTTTAGTATCTACAAAGTTAATGTTAATGCTAATAGGCTCTCTTTCCTCAATCTCTTCATAAGCTTTTACCTTTCCAATTGAATAAGGAAGTAGTTTAGAGATTGCATTGATGTACTCTGTAGGAGAGCCTATCTTATCTAGCATCTCCATTATCTTGTTTACATCAATTGCTTGGCTTATATGCTCTCTTATGAGCTTAGAAGTTGTACTTAGAGAACCTTTAGGTCTACCAAAAAGAAACCCACTCAATTGAGTGGGTTTTTCTTTTATATTTACATAATAATTCTTATATAATTTAGTTATAAGAATATATCTAAATCAACTAAAAAAAAAATGAAAAAATATAAAATCTTATTATACGTTTTATTAGGTGTATGTATATCATTCTACCTACAAGACATATTGTCAAAAAAAACCTTTGCATCTGATTTTAATGACAACAAAAATTACAAAGTAGAAGAAAACAATAGGCCGAACTTTATAAAAGCTTCAGAACATGCTATCCAAGCAGTGGTTCATATAAAATCTAAATATATTAGTAATGAGATATATGGCTACTATGACCCCTACTATGGGAAAAGATTTTTCAACCAACCAAAAGAAAATATTGCAAGTGGTTCAGGTGTTATTATCTCAGAAGATGGATATATTATTACTAATAGACATGTTATTAATAATGCTGAAGAGATAGAAGTAGTCTTAAATGATAAAAGGACATATAGTGCTAAAATCTTAGGAGAAGACTCTAATAGTGATTTAGCGCTACTCAAAATTGATGAAAATAAACTTCCTTTTTTGAAATTTGACAACTCAAATAGTCTAAGAGTTGGGGAATGGGTATTGGCAGTTGGAAATCCATATAATCTTAATTCTACTGTAACTGCCGGCATCATTAGTGCAAAATCTAGAAAGATTAATATCCTTAATGATGGAGGGATTGAATCATTTATTCAAACAGATGCAGCAATTAATTCTGGAAACTCTGGAGGCGCACTTGTCAATACCAATGGTAATTTAATTGGAATAAATACAGCTATACAATCTAAAACAGGATCATTTAGTGGTTATGGTTTTGCTATTCCTTCAAATATGGCAGAAAAGATTATAAATGATTTAAAAATATACGGAGAAGTGCGTAGAGCATATATTGGAATTCATATTACTGACATAAATACGCAAGTGCAAAAAGAGTTAAAACTAAACGGGCTTAAAGGAGTTCTAATCTCAAAAGTATTAGAGAATAGTGCAGCAGAGCTTGCAGGTATCAAGGATCTAGATGTAATATTAGAAATAAATGGTATTAAGATTAACTCAACTAGCGAATTACATGAATTAATTATTCAATTTAACCCAGGTGATGAGATCAATTGCACTATTCAAAGAGAAGAACAAATTAAGACAGTCACTCTCTCATTAAAAGCTTAAAAAAAGTTCGAAATAAGGACCCAGAGGTCCACCAAAGCAAAATACATTTCTTTTTTAGTAATTGTTCCGCCTTTTTTAGTAATTTGTATACATTTAAAATACATAACTAACATCTAATTATATGTCAGAATTTTTATTCGATAAGGCACACATGGCTTTAAAAGCGCAAAGATTTGAAGAAGCACAATCAAGTTATGAACAGGCGCTTCAAGAAAATTATTCAGTTGAAGCATGGACGGGATTGGGTGTTTGTAAGCTTTTCCAAATAACAGAAGACCAAACCATTGAAGAAGTTTTATT